>DAOTYZ010000097.1:0-4418 GCA_034434555.1 Candidatus Roseilinea sp. | reverse complement strand
GTCAAGCAGGGCGTGTTCTACACCTGCGAGACGCAGGACCTGGCCGGCGGGGCCGACACCAACATCATCGTCTACAACCAAGACCGCGTCGCGATCGGTGGCAATGACGACATCTCGCCGGAGGACAAGGCCCAGGGGCGCTTCCAGAGCCGCTTTAGCTGGCTCTCCGCCTACACCGGCTATGCCTACATCTTGGTCGGCGACGTCAACCCGCCGCGCGCCGGCGAGGCGCAAGCCCGAAGTTACTCGCTGATCTGCACCATCGGCCTGCCGGCCACGCCCACGCCGACGCCCGACCCTAACCCGCCAACCGCGCCGCCGCCGCTGCTGCCCCCCACGCCGCTCCCGCCGGAACCGACGCTCACGCCCTTCCCCACGCCGCGCGCCGCGCAAAACCTGGTCGTCCAGCGCTTCGACGCGCGCCCGACGCTGGCCCCGCCCGGGCCGACGCCGACGCCACGCCTCTTGATCATTGACGTGCACGTCTTCAACGACTACAACCGAAACAACCTGTTAGACGCCGGCGAGGGGATCGCCAGGGCATCGGTCCGCCTGGCCGACGAGCGCACGGGCACGCCGCTGGCCCAGGGTTTCACCGACGCCGATGGACGCGCGCGCTTCCCGCTGAGCAACGATGGCCCGGTGCGGGTCAATGTGCCGGCCTTCAACTTCTCCACCGTCGTCACCGACTCGGTGACCCTGCGCATCGGGATCGAACCGCGAATCGCGCCGCCCGCGCGCATCCCCTAGCGCAGCCAGGCATAGGGGTGAGGCCCATCGAGCGACGCGTCCCGCTGCTTGACCTGTTCATCCAGGGCCTGATTGTGCTTACGCTGGTTGCCTCGGCGGTCGAGACGTTGCCCGATCTTCCCTCGTCGGCGCAGGCGGCGCTCTATGGCTTCGACGTCTTCAGCGTGGCCGTCTTCACCGTTGAATATCTGGTGCGCATCTCCCTCGCCAAGCCGCGCCGGCGCTATGTCTTCAGCTTCTTCGGGATCATTGACCTGCTCGCCATCCTGCCGTTCTACATCGGGCTTGGCGTGGACACGCGCGCGATCCGCGCCTTTCGCTTGTTGCGCCTGCTGCGCCTGCTCAAGCTGGCCCGCTATAGCGCGGCGATACAACGCTTCTACACCGCGCTGAGCATCGCCAAAGAGGAGCTGGTCGTTTACCTCAGCGCGACGCTTGTATTGCTCTACCTCTCCGCGCTGGGCATCTACTACTTTGAGCACGAAGCGCAGCCGGACAAGTTCCGCTCGGTCTTCGACGCCCTGTGGTGGGCGGTGGCCACCTTCACGACGGTCGGTTATGGGGACGTTTATCCGATCACGTTCGGCGGCCGGCTCTTCACCTTCTTCGTCCTGCTGATTGGCCTCGGCATCGTCTCTGTGCCCACGGGGATCATCGCTGCTGCGCTGGCGAAGGCCAGACAGCTAGAGGACGCGCCCCGTCCCGACGAGATAGACGACAGGTGATCGTCGTCAATCGCGCTGCGATAGGTCGCGCGCCACCAGCGCTGTTGCCAACATCAACCCGATCACGAAGGCGGCCAGGCTCAGCACGTCTGCGCGGGTCGCGCCGGCCGGCAGCGCCAGCGCCGCCAGCAGTATGGCCGGCACGGCGATCAACGCGACGAGCGCTGCGCTGACCAGCGCCGCCCGCCCTTCGCGCAGCACATAGCCGGCGATCAGCGGCAGCACGATGTAGATCGGCCAGTTCACCCCGTTCACATAGCCCTGGACGAACTGGCGCGGGGTCAGCGCCAGGGCTGTCTCCAGCACTAGCCCGTATGTCGCGGCGCGCGGGTGACGCCCGGCCAGCCAGACGAAGAACGGGATCAGGCCCAGGTCGGCCAGGCTGACGATCAGGCTGACCGGATGGCGAAGCGTGAAGGCGACGATCAACAAAAAGGCAGCGGCCACGACCGCCTTGATCAGGGCCACCCGGCGCAGGCGCTGTTGGTACGTCATGGGTTGAATTGAATGGCCAGCACGCGATCCAGGCTGGCCAAGTCCTTAAGGATGGCGCAGCGCGCCGCCGGCAACAGCGCCTGCGCAGCGGCCAGTGCCGTCTGCCCCTGCGACGCGCCGATCTCCAGATATGCCGCGCGGGGCGCTCGGCCGCGCGCCCACCGATCGGCGATCTGCGCCAGCAGCCGGCGCACCAACGCCAGACCATCCTCGCCGCCGTCCAGCGCAACGCGCGGCTCATGGGACTGAATCTCCGGCGGCAGGATGTCTATCTCTGCGCGCGCCACGTAGGGCAGGTTAGCGACCACTACCGGCGGCAACGCGCCGATGCCGGCCAGCAAGTCGGCCTGGACAAAAGCAAGTCGCTCGGCCACGCCGTGCCGTTGGGCGTTTAGGCGCGCGACGGCCAATGCCTCGGCGCTGATGTCGGTGGCCAACACCCTGATGGCAGGCGCATGTTTGGCGACCGCGACCGCGACCGCGCCGCTGCCCGTGCCGACGTCCACGACCGACCACTCTCGCCCTGTCCCACCGTTCGCCCGCAGCGCGGCCAGCGCCAGGTCAACCAGCATCTCGGTCTCCGGGCGCGGGATCAGCACCCGCCGGTCAACGATGACATCCAGGCCATAGAAGGCGCGCCGGCCAAGCACATACGCCAGTGGCTCGCGCGCCACGACCCGCGCCAGCATGTGCTGAAAGCGCTGCTCAGCGGCGCGGTCGAGGGGCGAGGCAGCGTAAGCAACCAACCACTCCTTCGAGACGCCGAGGGCTTCGGCCAATAGCAAACGGGCGGTGGTCATCGGCGCGTCCACGCCGGCGGCGTCGAGCTGGGCGATGGCCGAACGCAGGGCTTGCTGAATGGTGGGCACGGAGCGCGATCAGGCGCTGGCAGACTGTAGGCGCTGGGCCTGCTCGCGGGCAGCCAGCTCGTCAATGAAGATGTCCAGGTCGCCCTCGAGCACCTCCGCCAGGCGGTACACGTCTAGGTTAATGCGGTGGTCGGTGACCCGGTTTTGTGGATAGTTATAGGTGCGGATTTTCTCGCTGCGCTCGCCGCTGCCGATCTGCTCGCGCTTTTGTTGGGCCAGCGCGTTGGCCAGCCGGCGCTGCTCCAACTCATAGAGGCGAGCGCGCAGGATGGCCATCGCGCGCAGCCGGTTCTGCATCTGGCTGCGCTCGTCTTGCACGGAGACCACAATGCCGGTGGGCTTGTGGGTGATCCGGACGGCGCTCTCGTTCTTCTGCACGTTCTGGCCGCCTGCGCCGCGCGAGCGAAAGGTCTCGATCTCAAGGTCGCTGGGCGGGATGTTGACCTCGATCTCATCCACCTCTGGCAACACTGCCACCGTGACGGTGCTGGTGTGGATGCGCCCGCTGGCCTCGGTGGCCGGCACGCGCTGCACGCGATGCACACCGCTCTCGAACTTCAGGCGCGAGTATGCGCCTTTGCCCTTGACGGCGAAGATGACCTCCTTAAAGCCGCCGATGCCGGTCTCGTTTGCGTCGATCAGCTCTACTTTCCAGCGATGGTTCTCGGCATAGCGCGTGTACATGCGGAAGAGGTCGGCAGCGAATAGCGCGGCCTCCTCGCCGCCGGCGCCGGCGCGGATCTCCATGATTACGTCGCGCTCATCCTTCGGGTCTTTGGGCACCAGCATCTGTTTGAGGGTCTGTTCCAACTTGGCGACGCGCTCGCGCAACGCCCCAAGCTCGGCGCGCGCCAGCTCAGCCAGCTCGCCATCGTCCCTGGCCAGCGCTTCGCTATCGGCCAACTCTTGGCGCGTCCGCTTCCAATCGCGATATGTCTGCACGATTGGCTCCAGCTCGCTGTGCTGGCGAGCGATCTCCACATAGCGCGCGTAGTCATTAGCGAGCGTGGGGTCGGCCATCTGGGCGGTCAGTTCTTGAAACCGCCGTTCGATGCTGGCAAGCTTGTCTTCCATAGGAGTACAGCACGAACCGCCCTCCCGCATTAGGGTAGCGCGTTGCGCTGCGCACGCTGGAGAGCGGTTAATTTGACTCGAGATTATACCGTTCGGTTAGCGCGCTTAGGTAGTGGGGAGTGCGCCACTTGAAGGCACCGGTAAGAAACGTGCACCGCGGAGACGCCGAGGACGCAGAGATGCTTCAGCTTGTCCTCCGCGCGCTCTGTGCCTCGGCTACTAGTGAATGCACCTGAGCATTGGACGAGTGGGTGCGTTCACCAATACTTCCACAAGCTATGCTGCCAGCGAAGGCAAATCTGTAGAGGGTGGGCAACGGCAGTGCCGTCGCCCACCCAAGCTTTTGCCCCTGGCTGTGAATGCACCCAGACGAGTAAGCCCTGAGCCTATAATCGCTTACGTGAGCGTAGAACTTGAAACGCGCGTCGAGAAACTGGAGGCGCTGATGGCGGACACGCTGCGCATCGTGAGCACAACCAGCCTGCAGGTAGACCGTCTATCGCAA
>DAOTYZ010000096.1:0-6382 GCA_034434555.1 Candidatus Roseilinea sp. | reverse complement strand
GGCGGGTTCTACAGCTATGAGGGCGTTGAGCGGCTGCTTGGGCTGCGGGCCGGCAATGCAGATCGAATCCTTCCAGACCTTCAGGAGTTGCACGCGGCCGATGAACTGCCTGTTGCGCCGAACGGCGCCGGCTTGCCGGTGGACATCGTCGTGCCCTACCGCACGCTGGTGATGCATTCGGATTCGCCCATCCCCGCGCGCGTCGCGGTGATGCAAGCCGGCTACTACCGCAGCGTGACCTGGACCTTCCACTTGGAGCCAATTGACGCCGAGAATACGCGCTTGATCGAGCGCTGGCGAGCCGACTGGGAGCCAACGCCAATGAACACCCTTGTCATCCGCGCGCTGCTGGAGCCGGGCGCGTTCATCATGGAACGCCGCATGTTGCTGGGGATCAAAGCGCGCGCCGAGCACGCCTGGGCCGAGCAAAAGCGGCGCGCTCAGCGTGAGGACACCTGCTCGTAGAGCTGTTCCATCCGCGGCGCGATCGCCCGCCAGTCGTAGTTGGCCGCGACAAAACGTTGGGCGCGCTCACCCAGCGCAGCGCGACGAGACGGGCTGCGCAGCAGTTCAATCACTGCGCTGGCGAATTCTTGGGGCCGATCGGCGATCAACACCTCACGTCCAGAGGTGACCTCAAATCCCTCGCACCCTAGCGCCGTGGTGACGATGGCGCGCTGCATGGCCATGGCTTCCAGCAGTTTGAAGCGCGTGCCGCCGCCGGCCCGCAGCGGCGCGACATACACATCGGCCTGAGCGATATACGGTCGCACATCGGGCACCTCACCGGTGATGATCACGTTCGGATCTGCGCGCAGCGCTGCCAGCCGGCTGCTCGGCTTCTGGCCGACGATCAGCCAGCGCGCGGCGGGGTAAGCCTGTTTCACGATCGGCCAGATGCGCCGCCAAAACCACAGCGCGGCATCCACGTTGGGGCGAAAGTCCATCTTGCCGGTGAAGACCAGCGTAGGTGCGCCGGCGTTCTCCCGCCCTTCGGCGGTGGCAAAGGCGGCATACTCGGCCACGTCAATGCCGTTGGGGACGACCTGCAGACGTGCGGTGGTCGCCAATCGGCGCAGCACAGCGGCATCCTCCGCCGAGACGCACGCCACGGCATCCGCAGCGCGCAGGACCCGTCGCTCAAATTGGCGCAGCCGCATCCACTGCGCCAGGGAGTACAGCGCGCCGTGCCAACGCCAGGGCGCGCGCGCGTCGGTCAAGCAAGTGCGCTTCTGGAGCAGATACTCTGCGTTGTGTGCGTCGTACACCCAGCGCGTCCCCAACGGCAAGCGACCGGCAACCAACGCATACCGGGCCAGCTCGATGCCCTCCACCTGGAGGATGTCGAAGCGATGGAGGCGCAACTGCTCGTTGAGCGCGCGCGCAAAGGCCGGCGACCACAGCCGCCAGGCCATGTCCGGCAATCCCGAGGCGATGAGCGTGCGCAGGCGAGTGACCGTTGTGCGGGTGGGCAGTGGCAGGCGCACCACCTCCCGACACGCCAAGCGCAACATCTCCGGCAGCTCCGCAGCGGGGTGCTCATCAAAAGAGAGCAGCCAAATCTCGTGCCTGCCGGCCAGGTGGGCGATCAACCCCCAGTTGCGCAGCGCTGTGCCCTGACGGGGTGGGTAAGGCAGTTGGGGCGTGAGAAACAACAGACGCATTGAACCAGCGAAGTATGCCTACATGCCCAGCGCAGCACGATAAACCGCCAGGGTCTGTTCCGCGGCGCGCGCCCACGAGAACTGCGCCGCGCGGACCCTCCCTCGGCGGGAGAACTCGGCGTGGCGCGCATCGTCCTGCCAAAGCGACCAGAGATGACCGGCCAGCGCGGCATCATCCGTTGGCAGGTGAAACAGCGCAGCATCGCCGGCGACTTCGGGCAGCGCGCCGGCAGCGCTGCACACGACGGGGACGCCTCTCGACATCGCCTCCAGCACGGGCAGGCCGAACCCTTCGGCCAGCGAGGGCATGGCCAACATGCGCGCGCGCCGGTAGAGCGCGTCGAGCTGTTGGTCGGCCAGCCGACCGGTGAACGTCACGCGCGCCGTCACGCCCAGCGCGTCGGCCAGCGCGCCCAGCGCCAGGTCGCCCCATCCCGCTTCGCCGACGACGACGAGCTGCACATCGGCCGGCAGGCGCGCCAGCGCCCGCAGCAGCGTCGCCAGGTTCTTGCGCGGCTCCAGCGTGCCGACGAAGAGCACATAGCGCGCCGGCAGCCCTGCGGGCAGATCCGCTGCCACAACCGCAGGCGGATCATCCGGCGCTTCGTGGATCACGCTGACCTTCGCCGGCGGCAGCTCGGGCATCAGGCGCAAGACCTCGGCGCGGGTGAAGTCTGAGACCGCGATGACCTGGTCGGCGCGCTGGGCTGACCAGCGCACGCGGCAGTAGTAGCGCAGGCCACCGGCGCTCATCGCCTCTGGGTGTTCCATAAAGTAAAGGTCGTGAATGGTGATGACCTTGCGGAAGCGCCCGTGGCAGGTGATGAAGTCGGGCGAGTGCAATACGGTGCACTGCGACCGAAACCGTCCTCGCGCCATCAATTCCAGCGGCAGCAACAGGAACTCATAGCGATGATGCGCCGGCGTGATCGTCCGCACCACGCCCACGTTCGCCGGCAGCCAGGCCACGTTCCGATCGCGTCGATCCAGCAGCGCCCATAGTCGAAAGCGCGGCCCGCCCTGGGCGGCCAGCGCGCGCAGCAAACGCCGCGCGTATTGCGCGATGCCGGCCTGGCGATAGTACATCAGCCGGCAATCCATCACCACGTCGTAGGAAGGTTGGTGAGCCTGCATCGCGTCAAATCAGTTCCCAAACTTATAATCGCCCTGTGACTCTATCAGAAGAACGCTTGCTGGCGATATACCGCCAGATGGTGCTGATCCGCCAGTTTGAGCTGCGCGCGATTGAAGAGCGTCAGCGCGGCCTGATCCCTGGCTTCATCCATCCGTACATCGGACAGGAGGCGTGCGCGGTCGGCGCATGCGCTGCGCTGAACCCCGATGACGTGATCACCAGCACGCATCGCGGCCATGGCCATCTGATCGCCAAAGGCGGCGACGTGCGCTACATGATGGCTGAGCTGGCGGCGCGTGAGGCCGGCTATTGCCGCGGCAAAGGCGGGTCGTTGCACATGACCGACTTCGACCTGGGCATCCTCGGCGCCAACGGCATCGTCGCCGGCGGCATCCCCATGGCCGTCGGGGCGGCGCTGGCCTTCAAGATGCAGCGCGCCGGCGATGCGCCCTTGCGCGTGGCGCTGGCCTTCTTCGGCGATGGCGCGACCAACGAAGGAGCCTTTCACGAAGCACTCAACCTGGCCGGGCTTTGGCGGCTGCCGGTGATCTTCTTCTGTGAGAACAACCAGTATGGCGAAGGCACGCCTCAGCACAAGCAAGCGCCGATCACACAACTGAGCAAGCGCGCCGAGAGTTACGCCATGCCCGGCCTGACGGTGGACGGGAACGACGCGCTGGCCGTATACGAGGCCGTCAGCCAGGCCGTGTCCCGCGCACGGCGCGGCGACGGCCCATCCTTCATCGAAGGCGTGACCTATCGCTACCGCGGCCATTATGAAGGCGATCCGCAGGTGTATCGCACGCAAGAGGAAGTGGCACAGTGGGAGGCCCGCGACCCGATCCAGCGCATGCGGGGCGTCCTGCGCGCGCACGGCATCTCGGAAGATCACATCGCTGCGCTTGAGCGCGAGGTCTTCGCTCAGATTGAAGAAGCGGTCAGCTTCGCTCGCAATGCCCCGCCCGCGCGGGCCGAGGACGCCCTCGCAGGGGTGTATGGCGATACGCACGACGGCGCAGTGTTCTGAAACGCGCAAATCGTGGGCGCACCCACTTATCCACATGTGGTTACGTTTATCCCCATTCATCCAGGGGGTTGTCCACAAAATGAGCACCGCTTAAAGTGAAGATAAACTCTTTTGTGGATGGGCAATGCCTATCTTTAGGGGTGGGTGGGCGATGATTCCCTATATATGGCGAAGGGAGTGGCGATGTCTTGTGAACGCTCTGTGCACTCGATGTGGATAAGCGCATTGCGCATCTACGTCGTCCGCGGGGTGCGCTTATTGTTAACCGCTGCGATCCTTCTGTTCAGCGTGCGCTACGAAGTGCCCGCGCAAGACGACCGCGAGGCATACCTTAACCGCTTGCTGGTTGGCTGGCACTTTGACTTGGCCGGCTGGTGGCTGCGCGCAACATTCGCTAAGTTGACCTACGCGCTGCTGCCCATCCATGAACGGATGCCCGATGACGCCCAGGCGGACTTTGTGCGCGCCTACATGCGCGAGATGGCTGAATTTGAGCGTCTGGTGGGCGAGATTGAAGCGATCTACGCCGATCCAGACGTGCAAGACCCGGATGCCGCCAGCGCCGGCCTGCGCGCGCGGCGCAATGCGCTGCGCGCCAGTCTAGACGCCCGCCAGGCCATCGTCGAGGGCATCCTTGAAGACCAAGTCCAAAGCATCCTGCGCGAAGAAGGCTTCACCATCGGCGGCCAAGTGATGCCGCCGGTGCGCTTTCGCTTTACCCAGTTGCCCAGCCTGCTCGTCGTCTCACGACGCGACAAGATCGAGCGCATCGCTTCGCGCGAGCTGGAGACCGGCCTGACGCTGGAGGACAAGATGCGCCTGGAGGCGCTGGTTGACCGCCGCTTCAACGTCTCGTCGCTGATCACGCCCATCGGTGGCCTGGGGACATACCCGACCATGCTGCCGGAAACGACGGCGCTGCGCTGGGTGCTGGGCGTGATCGCCCATGAGTGGGTGCATAACTACCTGCTGTTCGTCCTCAGCCCGGTGGGCCTGAACTTCCTCTCCAGCGCGGAGGCGCGGACGATCAACGAGACGGCTGCCGTGATCGTGGAGCGCGAGGTGCGCGAGCGCGTCGCGCAGCGCTATTACCCAGAGCTTTACGCAGCGCTGATGAGCGATGTGCGACCCGGCACCGCGCCCGATGTGCCGTTTGACTTTCGCGCCGAGATGCGCAAGACCCGCATCCGGGTGGACGAACTGCTGGCGGAGGGCAAAATCGAGGAGGCTGAAGCCTACATGGAAGCGCGCCGCGCGCTGTTCGTCAAGCATGGCTACCTGATCCGCAAGCTCAATCAGGCCTATTTTGCCTTTTACGGCGCTTACAACGCCGATCCGGACGGCGCGCCGGCGGCCGGCCGCGACCCGGTCGGGCCGGCGGTGCAGGCCCTGCGCGCCCGCAGCCGGTCACTGGGCGACTTCCTGCGCCAGATCGCCACCGTGCGCGATTTCGCTGATCTCCAGCAGCGCCTGGCCCGACCATGACGATCTACGACATTACCCGCCCGCTCTCGCCGCACACGGCGGTCTTCCCCGGCGATGTGCCGGTGCGCATCGCGCCAACCATGCAAATGCGGAACGGCGATTCATGTAACGTGACGGCGATCACGCTGAGCACGCACGCCGGCACGCATGTGGATGCCCCGCGCCACTACAACGACGAAGGATGCGGCGTGGATGCTATCCCCCTGGATGTCTTGATCGGGCCGGCGCGGGTGATCTCGCTGGCAACCGAGACGAAGATTACGACGGCCGATTTGCAACGCGCCCTGGAAGGACGTCCTTTCCCCATGCGCCTGTTGATCCACACGCCGGCCAGCGAACGGCGGGAGGATGTCTGGTCAGCGGCTTTCTCCACCTTCGCGCCGGATGTCGCCGAGTGGCTGGGCGCGAGCGGCTTGCGATTGATCGGCACCGACGCGCCCTCCGTGGACCCGGCGGAGAGCAAAGATTTGCCGGCGCATCGGGCATTTCTGCGCCACGGCGTGTTTATCCTGGAGAACATCTGTCTGCGCGACGTGCCAGATGGGGATTACGAGCTGATTGCGCTGCCGCTCCGGCTGGTGGATGGGGATGCCGCGCCGACGCGGGCGGTATTGATAAAACGATAGTCAGTCGCGCGGTCAAGTGTGTTCTTATCGCATCATGCGCTTTCGGCGAGCGCTTTTTTGGAACGTATACGCTTGGCGTGACCAGCATTGAGCGCATGAGGATCACCAGCACCCTGCCTCAACCTGTCACCCCCAGTGGAGCGAAGGGTCTAGAGGCGTGGTTGACCGAGGCGCTGTGGGGTTGCTGAGGCGGGACTTCGGTTAGGCGGGAGTCTGGATGCCTCGCCGCTGCTCAGCTTGATAGACCAGCGCAGCGAACGATAACGATTGCCTCTAACCCTGAATGCCCCCTCGTTTTGCTATTCGCTTATAATGGGCTTTGTTCTAAGGAAAGGTGGCCGAGTGGTTTAAGGCGGCGGTCTTGAAAACCGCTGTGAGGCTCCGTCCTCACCGTGAGTTCGAATCTCACCCTTTCCGCTAGAACACGCGCTCTGGGGAGGTGCCG
>DAOTYZ010000095.1:0-6513 GCA_034434555.1 Candidatus Roseilinea sp. | reverse complement strand
GGGACCAACTGCATAGGCGGCTCGGCCCGCTGGCGCAGGCGCCACAACGCGCCGATGCCGAACAGCGCAGCCACCATCACGGCGTAGTTGGCGATCTCCCAGGCCCGGCGCTCGTTATCGGTCAACGGGACGAGCGCGCGCGTCACCGTGCCGCGGCTGCGGATGTCCAGCAGCTCCAGGTCCTCGACCGACCAGTCGGTGACGTTCTGGATGAATTGCAGGCTGTTCAGGTAGCGCTCCTGGCCCAGTTGCGCGGAGAGGTTCATCAAGGCGTCATTGAGGAACTCGGCGCTGCCGATCACCACCAGGCGGGCGGTGTCAGGTGACTGCTCGATGGTCGCGCCGAGCGGGACGGCTGGCTCTGGCGTCGGCGTCGGTTCTGGGGTCACCCTGGGCAGCGGCGTTGGCACGGGCGTGGGCGTCGCCTGGAGCGGCGAGGGCTTACCCTTGAAGAAGCTCTCGAACACCCCTTGTACGGCCACCGCCAGCGGATAGGACTTGCGCTCCCCTTCCACCGGGAACCCGAACTCCGGGTTGACGGCGAAGTTCGGCTGGATGTCGGTGCTCGTGCGCAGCCAGGCCTGGTCGGTGGAGCGCAGTAAGGTGGTCACCTTGCGCTCCTTGTTCTTCTCCGCGTCTATTTCAATGGGTGAGACGAAGTTCATCGTCACCGCCGGCAGGCGCGAGACGATTGGGCTGCTGCGGTCCATCGTGTCCGGCCGCACATCCACGAAGAACGGATAACGCACGGCCTGAATCTCGCGCACGGTGATCCCGCCCAGGTTGCGGTTGACCTCGACCGGGAAAGGCTCGTTGCGCGGGTCCATCACCAGGCTTTGGCCGACTTTGACCCCGTAATGCGCTAGCAGATCATCCAGGCCGGTGGTCACCTGCTCTAGGCTCGGCGAGCCGAAATCGAGCCGCAGGGCGTATGGCCCGCCGGCGATCACCACCGAGCCGCCTTGCATCAAAAACTGGTCAATCGCGTAGCGCGCCTTCTCGTCCAGGTTGCGCGGGCCGATGATCAACAGCGTGTTCACGTCCGGCGGGATACGACCGGTCGAGAGATCCACATCGCGCACGGTATATTCGCGCGCGAGCTGCTCGCGGACCAACCGCCAGGTGTTGGGCGCAGGTCCGCCGAACATGCTCGGCGGCGCGGGCGGCGTCCACAGGCCAACCACGTTGAGGAAGCCGCCGACGTTGCGCTTGAGCGCCGATTCAACTGCGGTACGGATGGAGATCTCGGTGAAGTCGCTCTCCGGATACACCGCCTGCGCCTTGCCATCCACCTCCAGCAGCAAGTTGAGGTAGAAGGTCTCGGCGCTGAAGAGGCTGACCGGCGTCGGGGGGATGGCGTAGCGTTCGGCCAGCACCTTGCGGCTGAGCGCGGCGTTGGGCTGGTCGGGGTCAATGACCTGATACTCGAACTTGCCGCCGGCCTTTTGCTGGATCTCCTTGGCCACCTTCTCCATCAGCTCCGGCACGTCCTTGAGCGGCTCGGGCAGGGTTTGCTTGGTGACGATGATGCTCAGGCGAGCCGGCTGCTGAAGCGCGGCGAAGACCGACTCGATGCCGCGGAAGCCGCTGGTCACCCGCTTGATCGAGCGGGTGAGGTCGTATTCCAGGTTTCGCAGGCGCACGTCAATGCTGCCATCGCGGCGTTGCTCGACCTCGATCAAGTCGCGGAAGTTGAGCACTGTGTTCTGGTCGCCGTAGCGCACGAGAATGTCAAAGTACGTGTTGATGACGGACGCCTCGTAGCGGCCGGCGACCTGGACCGGCGTCGGCTGGATGCCGTAGGTGCGCGCGGCCTCGGTCTCCAGCTCCGGGTTGGTGATCGGGTCAATCACCTCCGCCGTCACCCGCCCGCGGCCGGCAATCTGATACTCGCGCAACAGGTCGCGCACGCGCGGGGTGAGCGGCGCCAGCAGCGGATGGGTCTTCTCGCTAATGTAGGCGCGGATCAGCAGCGGCTCCTGGAGGTTGTTCAGCAGGTTCAGCGTGGCCGGCGAGAGGCTGAACTCGCGCTGGGCGGTCAGGTCGGCGCGCAGCATCTGCAAAGGCGCCATCCACAGGTTGGCCACGGCCAGGTTGAGCGCCAGCAGGGCGCTGGTCAGGTTGGCCGTCCGGCGATAGGCCGCCGTGCGCGGGCCGAAGCTCCAGCGCTTGCGGTCCAGCGCCCAGGCGTTGAGCACGAGGAACACGCCGGCCAGCGAAGCGTAGTAAACCAGGTCGCGCAGGTCAATCACCCCGCGCTCGATGCTCTCAAAGCGGCTGCCCGTCCCCAGCGAGCGGAGGAACTCGCCGGTGACGCCGCCGACGAAATCCACGAAGCTGGGGTTGCCGATCAGGTAGAACACGCCGCACACCAGGACGGTGAGGATGAGCGCGACGATCTGATTGTCGGTGCGAGAGGAGATGAACAGGCCGATTGCTGCGTAGGCCGCGGCCAGCAGGAGCGCAGCCAGGTAGCCGCCGATCACCGGCCCCCAGTCCAAGTTGCCCAACAGCGCCACGCTCAGGGTGAGTGGCAGGGTGAGCGCCAGCGCGACGGCCACTAGGCCCATCACCGCCAGGAACTTGCCCAGCACCAGCTTCCAAGTCGGCACGGGCAGGGTGAGCAGCATCTCGATTGCCCCGCTGCGCTGTTCCTCGCTCCACTGGCGCATGGTCAGCGCGGCCACCAGGAAGATCAACAGCGCCGGCATCCAGCGAAAGAGCGGGCGCATCTCGGCCACGCCACGGGCGAAGAAAGTCTCGACCCAGAAGAAGATGAACAGGCTGGCGGCCAGGAATACGCCGATGAAGATCAACGCTTGAGGTGAACTAAAGTAGTTATTCCACTCTTTGCGTGCAGTCGCCAGGATGGTTTTCATGTGCGATCCCTCCTCGTCAGGCGCGGGTGGCTAGCTCGTTGAAGACGCTCTCCAGCGTGCGCGTGTCGGCGCGCAGCTCGCGCACCGGCCAACCCATCTGGGCGGCGGCGGCGAACAGCGCCGGGCAGAGGTCGGCGTTGCCTTCGCCATAGATGCGATAGCTCGGCCCATCGGTTGAGGGCAGCTGCTCGGCCCGCTTGACCCCGCGCACCTGTCGCACGGCCGACTCGAAACCCTCCACCGGACGCTGAAGGGTGAGGATGGCGTTCTGGGTGGCGGCCAGGTCGGCCAGCCGCGCGTCGGCCTTGATCTGGCCATTCATGATGATGATGGCGCGATGGCAGACCGCCTCCACCTCCGGCAGAATGTGGCTGGAGAACAACACGGTGCTGTGCTGGGCCAGCCGGCGGATGAGCTGGCGAATCTCCACGAGTTGGGTCGGATCCAGGCCAATCGTGGGTTCGTCCAAGATCAGCAAGCGCGGCTTGTGCAAGATGGCCTGGGCCAGCCCCACGCGCTGGCGCATGCCTTTGCTGAGCTTGCCAATTGGCCGGTTGAGAAAGCCGGCGATGTCGGTGGCGTACACCGCCTCGGAGATGTATTCTGTCTGCTTCTCGGGTGGGATCTGGCGCAGGTCGGCCATCATCTTCAGATAGGCCTGTACGGTCATGTCCGGATACAGCGGTGTGTTCTCCGGCAGATAGCCGATGCGCGCCTGAACCTCTAGGCGATGGGTGAGCACGTCCAGCCCATCCACCTCGACGATGCCCTCATCCGGCTGCAAGTAGCCGGTGAGGATCTTGATGATCGTGGACTTGCCAGCGCCATTTGGGCCGAGCAGGCCGACGATCTCGCCGGCCTGAACCTGAAAGCTCACCCCGCGCAGCGCTTGGATCGGGCCGTATGCCTTGGTCAATCCCTCGACGCGGATCATGGAGCGCCTCCTTGGACGATTTGCTATGCGAGTATCTCAGATGGGACGGTGCGCGCAGCATACGCGCGCGATCAAAATATCAAAACACCAAGGGCAGAGAATGCCCATATTGTGTTAGAAAGGAATTAACACCGCCCAGCGATGTCACACAGGGTTGATCTGCGCCTTATGGTGCCCATCCTGCTGCTGGCGGTGGCGTTGCGTTGGGCGGCGCTGCCGGAGATGGCGGACATGCTGGGCTTCGACGAGAGCGCCTACGCAGCGGACGCCGCGGCATGGCTGGCTTCGCCGCGCCCGACGCCGTTCTTCCCCGCCAACAACGGCCGCGAGGGTGGTTGGATCTATCTGCTGGCCGCCTTTATGGCCGGCGCGGGCTACTCGCCTTTCATCGCGCGCCTGGCCGCCGGCTTTCTCGGCGTCCTGGCGGTGGCAGCGACGTATCGGCTGGGCCGAGAGATGTTCGGCCGGCAGGCCGGCTTGGGCGCCGCGGCGGGCATGGCAGTCCTTTACTGGCCGGTTCACCTAAGCCACATCGCCATGCGGGCCAACCTGTTGCCTGCCTTGGGCGCGCTGAGCCTGGCCTTTCTGTTGGCCGCGATCCGCACGCGCCAGCGCAAGCTGTGGCTCGCTGCCGGTCTCTGCGGTGGGGTGTTGGCCTATACCTACACCTCGGCCCAGGCATGGGCAGTGCTGGTTGGGCTGTTGCTGGCGGCCTGCGCGCTGCGCGGACGGCGCGGTGCGCTGATCGCCCTGTTGCTGGCGCTCGGCGTCGCTGCGCCGATGGCCATATATGCTTGGCGGCATCCCGACCAGGTGCTGTTGCGGGTGGGCCAATCCGCGACGTTGAGCGGCGCCGCCCTGGTCGGCGCGCTAGAAGCCTGGCTGCGGGCCTGGCTCATCCGCGGCGACATCCTGCTGAACCACAACATCCCTGGCCGGCCCATCCTCGATCCGGCCGCTGCCGTCCTGTTCGGGCTTGGCGTGCTGAGCCTGATCCGTCGGCGCGCCTGGCAGGTTGGGCTGGTGGGCGCGCTGGCCGGCCTCTCGATCTTGCCCTCGCTGCTGAGCGAGTTCCCGCCGCACTTCCTGCGCAGCATTGGGTTAACTGTGCCGATCGCGCTGGTGATCGGCCTGGGCACGGCGAATCTGGCCAGGCTGGCCGGCGCACTGGCATGCTCGACCCCTCAAGCGCGCCTCGTCGCAGAACGCCTGGGCGGTGTGGCCGCCGGCGGGCTGCTGGTCATCACGGCAGGGACGACCTATCACGACTTTCACCGGGTTTGGCTCAGGCTGCCGGCGATCGAGGGGCAGTTCGAGCGGCCAATTCACCGCGCCATTCAGGCGTTACTGGATGATGAGGAAGAGCATGCCTCTGGCGCGCCGGTCTACTTCGCCCCTTACGAGCTGACCCATCCGGTCATCCAGTTCAGCCGCCATCGTCTGGCCGGGCGGCGAGTGGGTGCGTTCGATAGCCGGGCTTGCCTGGTCGTCCCGCGCCGGCCGGCGACGTATGTCGTCGCGCAAGACGGGGCGGCGTTGCTCGCTGCGCTCGAACCCTGGGGGCGCGCCGAGGCGCGCACGCGCCCTCTCGGCGCGACGATGATCCGGCTGTGGCCGGCAGACGATCAGTTGATCCGAGCGGCGGATTGGGTCGCGCAATTCGGCGCAGCGCTCGAGGTGCGCGCGCCGGCCGCCGGTGCGCAGGCCGTCGCGCGTGGGGAGACGCTGACCTGGCAATGGCGCTTCCGCGCCCTGCGCCCGCTGCCCAGGCCATACAGCCTGTTCGTCCACCTCTACCGAATCGCGGAAGACGGCAGCGTGGATGTAGGACGCAAGTGGGCGCAGGGCGATCAGCAGCTTTGCGCCTCGTATCCGACCACCCTCTGGCAGGCCGATGAGGTGATCGTCCAGGCGTATGCTTTGAGCGTGCCCGAGGATGCACCCCCTGGGCGCTATGGGGTGGCCATCGGCGTCTATGACAGCGACTCAGGCGAGCGGCTGGCCGACGAGGAGGGGCGCGACTATCGAATCATCGCCGAGCTTTCGCTTCCCGACGCGCAGGCGACCCTCTCACAGCCTTCTCAGCCGGCCATAGACAATATGCGTCTATCTACGCGCGCAGCAGCGGCGAGGCAGGGTGATGGCGGAGCGAGAGCAGGACAATTCCACATCCCACCCCCTTAAGCGAAGAGTGGCACAGATGCCGCGCGAGCTGCTGACGTTTGCTGCCGGCGTCCTGGCCGCCTTGACCGCGCTGGCGATCTACAGCGCGCTGATGCCCGCCTCGCAAGCGGTGACGCTGCGCGATGTCAACGAGGCGGTCGTCAGAGCGATGGCCTCGGCCACCCCACGCCCGCCGTTCTCAGTGAGCGTGTATGAGGCCATCGCGCCGTCGCTTGTGCTCATTCAAACGAAAGGCGACGAGCCACGCGGTGGGGTGAGCCTGAGCCAAGATGAGGCGCGCGGGTTGGGCAGCGGCGTGATCGTCAACGAACGTGGCTTGATCCTCACCAGCCTGCACGTCGTGGAGCGCGCGAAGGAGATACAGGTGACCTTCGCCGACGGCACCGAAGCGCCTGCCGTGATCATCGCCGAACAGCCGGAGAACGACATCGCCGTCCTGCGCCCGCTGCGGCTGCCCGCGGCGGTCGTGCCGGCCACGTTGGGCAACCCAAGCGCCCTGCGCGTGGGCGACGAAGC
>DAOTYZ010000094.1:0-1702 GCA_034434555.1 Candidatus Roseilinea sp. | reverse complement strand
TGTGGCCCGCCGTGCATCTGGACCACCAGCGGATACTGCTTGGCCGGGTCAAAGTCCGGCGGCAGCACCACCCAACCTTGGATGGTGTGCTCGTCGGAGCGATAGCGGAGCGCCTGGACGCGGCCAACCGCGTGCTCGGCCAGGAAGCGCGCGTTGGGCTGAGACAGTCGTCGGACGCGCCGCGCCTCGTCGAGCAGATAAAGCGCGCTCGGATCGCCCGGCGCGCTGGCGATGAAGACGACACGGCCATCTGGCAGGACGTCGAAGCTATTGATCTCCTGCGCAACATCGGTCAGTTGCTCAATCATCAGCCGGCGGGCGCGCGCTGTGCGCGGGATGCGCGCGCGCCATAGATTAACTGCGCCGTCCTTATGCAGCGTGAAATAGAGAAAGCGACTGTCCGGACTCCAGAGGAAGGCGCCCAGGCTGCGATCGAGCACCTCCGTCAGGTCAATCACCGCGTCCATTTCAACAGCGCCATCGTCCCGCAGGGGAGCCACGGCCAAGGTCGCCGGCTGGTAGGCAGCCGGGTCGTCCAGCGATCGTTCAAAGGCCAGCCAGCGCCCATCGGGCGAGGGCAGCGGCGTGAAACAGGAATAGCCGGCCAAGGGCTGGCGCGCGAAGCGGCGTTCGGTTGACTCAACCGCGAAGCGCACGATATCCACATAGCGGAACAGCTCGCCGGAATCCGGGTCGCGCGTGTAGGTGCTGTAGATCGTTTGCCCATTCGCCGACCAGGCCGGCGGGCCGAAGTTGGCGGCGCTGTCGTTGGGCGTGAGGCGCGCCGTAGGCGGCGCGGGAGATTCGGCGGCTGGGTCGCCAAGCGCGACTACATATAGGTGGTCGTAGCGATCCTCAATGAAAGCCGTGCCGGTGCGATAGGGCACGCGCGCGATCACCCGCGGGTCGGCGCGCATTGCTTCCTCGTGCTGCTTTTGCTCCTTCTCGCGCTTGATCGCCCAGGGGTCTTTGGGCTGGCGGGGCGCATCATCGCGCCGGCGCTTGTCCTCTTCCTCGCATTCGTCGGCGCGCATGCGGGCGACGAAAGCGATCTGCCGGCCATCCGGCGACCAGGCGAAGACCGAGACGCCGTTGGGGTGCGCGGTGACGCTGCGCGCCTCGCCGGGCATGTGCATCGGCAGGACGAAGACCTGGGGCTTATCGCCGCGCTCGGCGATGAACGCCAGATGCGCGCCATCGGGCGACCAACGCGGCATGCGGTCTTTTGGCCCGGCGGTGAGCGGGCGCGCTGGCGCGTTCGGCTTGCTCAGGTCTTTGATCCAGATCGCGCGGCGGTAGTCGTTGCTGCTGGGGTCGGCTTGCGTGCGGGTGAAGACAGCATATGCCCCATCAGGCGAGACTTGCACATCGTCGAGCATGATGAGGTCATAGAGGCTCTCGGGCGTGATGGGCTTCATGCGCGCGGGGATAGCTTAGGATTTGCGCGCGGATTATAGACTCGGGTGAGTATATCGCTACCCGATGGAGCGCGCCCATCGTGCTCAGGTCGCGCACGTCGGTTCGCAGCACAACGCGCGCGACCTTAAACACCTGTTGGGGTCACTGCGCTGCGGGGTCGGCCTGCTCGACGGATTCCGCCGGTGGCGGTTGCGTTGGTAGCGTGAACCTGGCGTACAAGTGCAATCCTGCAAAGCTGCCTAGCATCAACAGGTACAACACAACCACAGCCTGGATGATCTCC
>DAOTYZ010000093.1:0-3858 GCA_034434555.1 Candidatus Roseilinea sp. | reverse complement strand
ACCCAGCGCTTGATTAGAGGGGTGCGCTTATGCTGAGTATGATGAAGTCAGTGGACACGGCCGCCTGTGCCACCCGCAGCGCTTCTTGGGGAGCGGCATCATTGCCCCTGCCCGTGAATGCACCCTCTCCCGGGTGCATTCACCAATAGGGGCAACGCGATTTCTGGACGCCCCGCTTCTGGGCCGCAGAAGACGCCGGTAGGGACGCTGTGCTTTCTATATCATCATCATCTTTCCGCGTTCTCCGCGTTCTCCGCGTGAGAATTAGCCTTGTCCCTGGCCGTGAATGCACCCGGCGCGAGTTTAGATTCTTCGCTGCGCTTAGAATGATAAGGGCGGGGGCCGCCTGGATGACTCCGCAGCGCTTTCTGGGCGAGCAGCGTTGCGCGTGAACGCACCCTCCTCGCGCGGCTGCGCTAACATTGACGAGCGTGGGCATGAATGCTGATCTGCGCGAGCGGCTACGCCGGCTGGGCCTTTACAAGGCCGCCGCGCATCCACAGCCCAAACCTGCCTCAGCGGTCCCCGCGGCTGCGCTGAGCAGCGCAGGCGGTGCGCTTGAGGCGCTTGATACCCCCTTAGGTAACGCATACCGCCGGCAACATCACTACTCACTCAAACATCGTCACGGCGAGCACACACTGGAGACGGCGCTCGGCCTGCTGCCAGAGCCACTGATCGCTTTTGCTGGTAGGGGTGTGTCATCACTTGGCCAGGCTGTCTTCCTGGACATCGAGACCACCGGCCTGAGCAGCGCAGCCGGCACGCTGGCCTTTCTGGTTGGTTTGGGCTATGCCGAGGGTGAGCGATTCGTCATCGAGCAGTTCTTTTTGCGCGACCCAGCCGAAGAAGCGGCGATGCTCTTCGAGGTAGAGCGCCGGCTGCGCCGTCATCCCGTCATCGTAAGCTTCAACGGCCGGGCGTTTGACCTGCCGCTGCTTGAATCGCGCTTTACGCTCGCGCGCCTGCCTTCGCCCTTCAGCGGCCAACAGCACCTGGACTTGCTCACGGCGGCGCGCCGGCTCATCCTGGGTCCATGTAGCCTGAGCGCGCTGGAGTTTCACCTGCTGGGCGTGCGGCGCGCGCAGCGCGATGTGCCGGGCGCTGTCATCCCCTTCCTATACCGCGAGTATCTGGCTGCCGGCGGCGCGCTCACCGAAGGGATGGAGCGCGTGATGTATCACAACATGGCCGACATCCTCTCGATGGTCGCTCTGGCCGGCCAGCTGGCAGCGGCCATCGCCCAGCCACGCAACGCCGTGGAGCACTATGCAGCCGGCCGTTACCACGAGCAGCTGGGCGACTTTGAAAGCGCAGAGCGATGCTATCGCGCTGCGCTGGCACAGCTTGATGAAGCGACCGGTGATGGATTGCATCTGGCGCTGCTGCGCCATCTGGCGCGCTTGCTCAAGCGCCGCCGCGCGTTGGCCGAGGCCGCTGAACTCTGGCAGCGCTTAGCCGAGCGCAACGATGTGGAAGGGTTGGTAGAAATGGCCAAGTACCACGAGTGGCAAACCGGCGAGTTGAGCGACGCATTGGCCTACGCCCAGCGTGCCAGACTCGTCAGCGCCAATCCTGCCTTGTATGCGTCCCTCGACCACCGCATCGCCCGCTTGACCCGCAAGCAGCAACGGCTTGCCTACGACCACAGGCGATCCCAAGACCAATCATCATCCCAATACGCAGTTGGTTCAAAATAGCCAGCCGGATCCCCAGGGGTGAGATGTTCGCGGATCACAGCCTCATTCAGGTCAATTCCTAAGCCAGGCCCCTCCGGCACGCTGATATAGCCATCCTGGATGATGGGCTTCGGGATGCCGGTGACGAGGTCATCCCAGAAGGGCAGGTCGGTGAAGTGATGCTCAAGGGCGATGAAGTTCTCGGTCGCAGCAGCGCAGTGCACAGCAGCGATGGTCGAGACGGGCGAGCCGGCCATGTGCAGCGCCATGCTGATTCCATACTCCTGCGCCAGATCGCCGATCCGTTTGGTCTCCAGGATACCGCCGGCGGTGGCCAAATCCGGATGACAGACGGAGATCGCCTGCGCTTCAAAGAGCGGTCTGAAGTTCTGGTGGAGGTAGATATCCTCGCCCGTGCACAACGGGGTCTTCAGATGGGATCGCAGCAATCGCCACTGGTCAGTCAACTGCCAGGGCAGCATGTCCTCCAGCCAAGCGAGGTTGAACGGCTCCAGTGCCTGGCCCAGGCGCAGGCAGTCTTCCACGCCGATGTGCCCGAAGTGATCCACGGCGAGCGGGATGTCGTCGCCGATGATGCTGCGCACCTCGGCGACGTATTCGGCCAGCAGCCGAATCCCCTTCTCGGTGAGCCGGATGTGGGTGAACGGATGCATGACGTGCTGCGTCTCGAGCATGCCGGTCGGCGCGCACAGCGCGCCCGGCACGCCGGCGAGCAGGTCGATCCCGACATCCATCTTCAAGAAGGTGAACCCTTTGGCCATCCGCTGTTTGAGCTTCTCGCCCATCGCCTGGCCGGTCGGCTCGCTGGGCGTGTCGCAGTACATGCGCACGCGATCGCGGAACTTGCCACCGGCCAGCATGTAACACGGCACGCCATACGCCTTGCCGGCCAGGTCCATCAGCGCCATCTCGATCGCGCTCACGCCGCCGCCTTGGCGAGCATGTCCGCCGAACTGTTTGATCTTGCGAAACAAGCGGTCCACGTCGCAGGGGTTCTCCCCGATCAACAGCCGCTTGAGCATAAGGGCGTAGTTCTTGCTGGCCCCATCGCGCACTTCGCCGATGCCGTAGATGTCCTGGTTGGTGTCTATGCGCACCAACGGGCAACGCCATCCATCAGGCAGCAGTTGTAAAGCAGCCACGCGCACATCGGTGATGCGCAGCGCGCTGGGGCGGCTGTAGGTGCGGATGTGAGCGGTCACTGAGCCTTCCATGTCAAGCCTCCCACGCGAGTGAGTGAGTGTAGCGCCGGCGCTGTCGCCCGCAAGTCACGCATAGAGCGGCCCTGAATTTGACAAAGCCACCGGACGCCCTAGAATAGATTTACTTTCTCAACTTGAGAAAATAACCGCATGTCCACGCTGACGCTTGCCGGCAGAAACCACCACGTGGTGCGGTCGCACAACCTGCGCGCCGTGCTTAACCATCTTTTGCGGGCCGGCGTCATCTCGCGCGCGCAACTCGCCGAGCGCACCGCACTGTCTAACACAACCATCACGCACTTGATCGATGAGCTGCTCAACCAGGGCATCGTCGTGGAAGCTGAGCACGGGGGAGATGGCGTGAACGGCAACCGGCGCATTGGCCGGCCCCGCACCGGTCTGCAGCTCAACCCCGATGCACGCTACGCCGTCGGCGTGCATATCGGCATCGGCGTCCTGCGGGCAGCCGTCGTGAACCTCTACGCAGAGATCGTTCACAACAACATCGTCAGCTTCGACCCAACGTTGCCCGTCTCGCGCGTGCTCCCTCGAATCGCCAAGCTGGTGGAGAAGACGATCGCCGAGAGCAGGGCAGAGCGCAGCCGGATTTTGGGTGTGGGGATCGGCGCATCGGGCCTGGTGGACTATCAGAAAGGAGTCAACGTCCTGGCGCCTAACCTGGGCTGGCGCGATGTGCCGCTACGGAGCTGGATGGAGTCGCGCTTGGGTCTGCCGGTCACCGTGGACAACAACGTGCGCGCGATGGCACTGGGCGAGGCGATGTTCGGCGCTGGCCGGGATGTGGGTGTCCTAGCCTTTGTATATGGGCGGATCGGGGTCGGCGCTGGATTCGTCATCAACGGCCAGCCCTTCCGCGGCAGCGGTGCCGGCGCAGGCGAGATTGGCCATACAGTGATGATCCCAGAAGGCGGCGAGCGGTGCAAATGCGGCAACTA
>DAOTYZ010000092.1:0-2058 GCA_034434555.1 Candidatus Roseilinea sp. | reverse complement strand
GTCGCCGATGCGCAGCGCAGGTGAGCGCTTCATGCCGAACTTCGATCCGGCGCTGCTGCTGTCCTCGGCTGACTACGGCCTGGCCTATTGCTTCCTGACGCCGGTGTTTCTCTTCTTGCTCATCCTGGCCCACCCACGCGTCAACCGCTTCGCGTTGTTGGTGACGGCCTTCAACGGGTTGTTGTATGGCCTCTTCAATCTCAATCACTGGGCCGATCCGAACAGAATCTGGCTGGGCGTGATGCACGCCCCGTTGCTGGTGCTCTCGCTCGTCGGGCTTTGGGCATACGCCGCGCTGCCCACGCCGGCCCAGGCAGCGCCGAAGGTCAAGCTGGGCGTGTGAGGCGAAGCGCGTTACACTACGCCTTGCCATGACCAAGCCCCGCGCCTTCATCTCGCGCCGCATCCCCCGGCCGGCGCTGGAGATCATCGCGTCCGCCTGCGACTACACGATGTGGGACGACCTGATGCCGGCGCCGCGCGATCACTTCCTGCACGCCGCCGCCGAAGCCGACGGCGTGCTGGTGATGCCCACGGAGCGGATAGACGCCAAGTTCCTGGCTGCCGCGCCGCGCGTCCGCGCCGTCGCCAACATGGGGGTGGGCTACGACAACATTGACGTGCCGGCCCTCACCGCGCGCGGCGTCTTGGTCACCAACACCCCCGACGTGCTGACCGAGGCGACCGCTGACCTGGCTTGGGCCTTGCTGATGGCCGCGGCGCGGCGGGTCGTAGAGGGACACAAAGCCATCGAAGCCGGCGCGTGGGGCGCCTGGCATCCGTTCTACATGCTCGGCCAGGACGTGTTCGGCGCGACAATCGGGATCGTCGGCGCAGGGCGGATCGGGGCAGCCATCGCCCGGCGGGCGCGCGCGTTCAACATGCGCATCCTGTATCACAACCGCAGGCGCACCCCCCAGCTCGAGGCAGCGCTGCTGGCCGAATACCGCGCGTTCGACGACCTGCTGCGCGAGAGCGACTACGTGGTGGCCGCGACGCCGCTGACCGCCGAGACGCGCGGCTTGTTCGACGCGCGCGCCTTCGCCCTGATGAAGGACACGGCGGTGTTCGTCAACATTTCGCGCGGGGCGGTGGTGAAAGAAGAAGACCTGGTGGAAGCGCTCAAGCGCGGCCGGCCCTGGGCCGCTGCGTCGGACGTATTCGCCGTCGAGCCGACGCCCAGGGATAACCCGCTGCTCAGCCTAACCAACTTCGTCGGCACGCCGCACATCGGCAGCGCCACGCTGCAGACGCGGACGGACATGGCCAAGCTGGCCGCCCGCAACCTGGTCAACGCGCTCACCGGCCAGCCACCGCTCACGCCGGTGAACCCAGAAGTCTGGCCGATTAAACTGGCCAACGGATCACGCTGATGGCGCGGGAGGTGTTCTTCCAGGACGGCCGAGGCATAGAGGCCGCGATCAACTTTGACGAGTCGCACTTCGGCGGGAGCGCAGCGGCGATCTCGCCGTGGACGATTGCGATCACTGACGGCCAGGCTGACTTGGGCCGTCTGGTGGGCTTTGAAGGGCCGGCGCAGGTGATTCTCTCCATGCACCAGCTCAAGCCGGATGCCTCAGCCAGGCGCGCCTTGGAGATCACCGTCTTTCGGGCTGGCGAGGTGCTGCGCGCCGCTGGCTTGGACGCTGCGGTCTTCCGCGCCTTCGAGCGCTGGCTGCTCAAGCGCGGCTGGCGCGGGAACATCGTCAAGCGCATGAAGTTCACCGACCCCGCCCTGGTGGTGCCGATCCGCAGCTTCTGGGTGCGGCAACTGGGGTTCGAGCTGATCTTGGCCGAGGACGGCAAGTGGGGCGAACACGCAGTGAAGCGCTGGCGTTGATGCCCATCTTCCTGCCGGCGATGCATACCCCCGCCGGCAGGAAGATCCCCCCTGAGGGCGTATATTCATCGTATACAGACCTTGCGGGTTTGACTAGAGTAAAAATACTCAAAGCGCGTTAGGTATTTTCACCTAAATCGCATGTGCAAGGAGGTGCGCGGGAATGCGCCGTTTGAATGGGGATATGCACTGCATAGAACCTTGCGAAGCTACCAACT
>DAOTYZ010000091.1:0-4206 GCA_034434555.1 Candidatus Roseilinea sp. | reverse complement strand
CGCCTGCCCCTTCAGCGACAGCACCTTGGTGATCGCCGCCGTCAGCGTCGTCTTGCCGTGGTCAATGTGCCCCATCGTCCCCACGTTCACGTGTGGCTTTGTCCGTACGAATTTCTCCTTGGCCATGTCTCAGCTTCTTCTTAACTGTTGATTGATGATTGCGTGCCTTGCACAGAGCCCACAACCGGGATCGAACCGGTGACCTCACCCTTACCAAGGGTGTGCTCTACCTACTGAGCTATGTGGGCGAAGCGAATCATGGGCCGAGCAGGACTCGAACCTGCGAAGGCTTCTGCCAGCGGATTTACAGTCCGCCCCCTTTGCCGCTCGGGACATCGACCCAGCTTGATGTGCGCTTGCAAGCCGACGACGGGAGTTGAACCCGTAACCTACCGATTACAAATCGGTTGCTCTGCCAGTTGAGCTACATCGGCCTGACGCCCTATTTGTAAATGCAAGCTATTTTACCCGCATTTCCGCCCTCTCGTCAAGTGGGGCGTTCACGCACCAGGGCTGATTAACGCTCCAATTTTCGGTATTGTCAGCGCAGGAGGCAGCAATGGCTCGGAAAGCGCTTAGTGAGTATCTGCGAGATATCTGCGACCCACGTCGCCGGCAAGGGCGAATGTATCCGCTGACGAACATAGTTCATCTTGGCTGCCGTAAACGGCGAGAGCCCACGACGAGGGATGTGTAGGTGGGCTGAGCAGCACCGGGAACAAATCCGCGACGGCGTCAATGGGCAGAGGGTCTGCCGGAGTAATGGAACGCGGTGTCTCGTTGTCAGCGAGAAGAAGCGCTCCGATGAAGGATAGCTTGGGAGAAGTGATCAGCGTGGACGGGAAGAGCCTGCGCGGGAGTCAGCGTGAGCTGCCTGCGCTGGGGGTGGTGGTAGCAGTGGGGCAGGAGATACGCGTGGCGCTTGGCCAAGAGGAGATCAAGGGAGAGAACGCGATTGAAGCTGCCTTAAGGCTCATTCAAGGGCTGCTGCTGGAAGGGCGGGTTGTGACATTAGACGCGGGGTTGAATCAACGTGAAATTGCACATGCGATTGTAGAAAAAGGGAGGCCCTATTTGGGGGTTGTGAAAGAAAATCACGCCCACCTACGAGAGGCATTGCTCTTGCCAGGAGTGGCGCATCACCACCGCACATCACGCAGAGGGGCCGGCGACATGGACGGGTCGAGATTCGAGAGCATTGGTGGGTAGAAGCTGATAGTGAGATGCGGGCCTATCTAGAGCAGTTGGCCGCAGGTGCGCTGGTCCAAGCGACGGCGCAGCAAGTTGTTTTCAGGGCGGTGGAGCGAGGAAAAGGTGGTGCGGATTTATGGGGGCAAGAAAGAGGCGACGCTTGGGCAACTCAGTCGGTGGGCGCGTGGTCACTGGGCGATTGAAAACAGCGTCTTCTGTGCCTTAGACGTGACCTATCAGTGAGTCATGCGCGGAAGACAGGCGTGACGCTATTCGTTGTGTGGCGCTCAACGTCGTTCGTCGTGCGCTACGTGCCCGATGGACGCAGATCGGCTTCTGCGCGCTCAGATCGCGGGTTAGCTTGGCGAGATGCGTGTTAGAGGATTGATTAGCCTTGGGGCCTTCCCCGCGTGCGGGGAAGTAAAAGGGGACGCTCAGCTGACAGGCCGGCGGGCCGCCCCGTGCGCGAACGCGTGCCGCAGTTGTCCGCCGTTCACTTTGCCCTTACACTGGTCGGCATGGCCTCTCGGACGTTCCTGGCTTTTGATCTGGGCGCGGAGAGTGGGCGCGCGATCGCCGGCGTCTTCGACGGCGCGCGCTTGGAACTCGTGGAGGTGCATCGCTTCCCGAACCGGCCCGTGCAGGTGGGCGCGCACGTGCATTGGGATGCCCTCGCGCTTTGGGCGGAGATACAGGCGGGCCTGCGCAAAGCGGCAGCTCGCTTTGACGAGATCGCCAGCGTAGGGGTGGACACCTGGGGCGTGGACTTCGCGCTGCTGGATGCGCACGACGCGCTGATCGGCAATCCTTATCACTACCGCGACCCGCGCACCGAGGGCATGTTAGAAGCCGCTTTTGCGCGCTTGTCGCGCGCGCGCATCTTTGAGTTCACCGGCATCCAGTTCATGCGCATCAACACCCTTTACCAACTGCTGGCGATGGTTCAGGGGGGTGCGCCGTCGCTCCAGATCGCGCGCACCTTTTTGATGATGCCCGACCTCTTTCACCACTGGCTGGCCGGCTGCAAGGTGTGTGAGTTCACCAACGCCACGACGACGCAATGCTACGACCCGCGCGCCGGCGACTGGGCGCGTCCCATGCTCGATGCGCTGGACATCCCTACGCATGTGCTGCCGCCCATCGTGCCGCCGGGCACAGACCTGGGGCCGTTGCTGGCCTCGGTCAAGCGCGGGCTGGACGAGCCGGCAGCCCTGCGCCGGACCCGTGTGATCGCGCCGGCGACGCACGATACCGGTTCGGCGGTGGCCGGCGTGCCGGCGTCGGGCCAGCATTTCGCCTACATCAGCTCCGGCACGTGGTCACTGATGGGCGTCCTGGTCAAGCAGCCCGTCATCACGCCTCAAGCCCTTCAGTTCAACTTCACTAACGAGGGTGGCGTGGGCGGCACCTTTCGACTCTTGAAGAACATCATGGGGTTGTGGTTGGTGCAAGAGTGTCGCCGGCGCTGGTCTGCCCCTTCGGGCGAATTGCTCCCCTATGCCGAGCTGTTTCGTCTGGCCGAGGAGGCGCAACCGTTCGTCGCGCTGATTGACCCCGATGACCCAACCTTTCTCAGCCCAGCGGACATGCCGGCTGCGATCGCCGACTATTGTCGTCGCACCGACCAGCGCCCGCCCGCAGATCGCGGGGCCATGACGCGCTGCATCCTGGAGAGCCTGGCGCTGAAGTATCGCTATACGCTCGATCAGCTCCAGGCCCTGCTTGGCTATTCGGTAGAGGTCATCCACGTGGTCGGCGGCGGGTCGCAGAATGCGCTCTTGTGTCAGTTCACCGCCAACGCCTGCGGCCGGCCGGTGGTGGCCGGGCCAGCGGAGGCGACGGCGCTGGGCAACCTGCTCGTGCAGATGGTCGCCAGTGGCGAAATCGGCACGCTCCAGGAAGCAGGCCGCCTCGCGGCGGAGACGGCGCCGCTGGCCTCGTATGCGCCGCGCGACGCAGAGGCGTGGGAGGCGGCCTACGCGCGCTTCAGCGCCATAGCTCAGGCGCGGTAGAGCTGATGTTGCTTGATGTAGGTCTCGACAGGGCGGGGCACCAGGTAGCGCAGCGAGCCGCCGGCGTGCGCCATTTGGCGCAGATCGCTGGACGAGATGTCAATCAGCGGGGTGTCTATCCAGCGCACGCGAGCGCGCAGGCCGGGCAGGGCACATTCGAGCTTATCCAGGTCGGGGCGGACGCTTGGCCGGCTGGCCACGCCCAGCATGGCCAGCGCGATCAGCCGCTTTGGGTTGTGCCAGCGCGGTAAATCGGCCAATGAATCTGCGCCCATGATGAAGAACCAATCGTGCTGGGGATAGCGCGTCGCTAAGATCTCCAGCGTAGCGCTGGAGTAGTGCGGCGCCGGGCGCTCCACATCCACCAACGACAGACGGAAGCCTTGGTGATCGGCGATAGCCAGATTGACCATGGCGACGCGATGATGAATCGGGGTGATGTGGTTGCTGACCTTGTGCGGCGGCTGGCCGACTGGCATGAACCAGACCTCATCGAGCTGGAGTTGGACCAGGGCCTGGTCGGCGATGATCAGGTGACCGATGTGAGGCGGGTCGAACGTGCCGCCCAGGATGCCGATGTTCATCGTCAGGGAGGGGGATTGTAAGACGCGCGCACATGCGGGTGTCTTGGGTGCATTCACAGCTAAACCCGGATGGCGCATCGCGTGGGCGACGCATCGCGTGGGCGACGCATCGCGTCGCCCCTACGTGGCAATGTAGGGGTTGGGCATGGGTGGCTGCGCGGGGGGCGTAGCACCGCTACGCCCCTACGATATGGTCGGGCGGGGTTTTGGGGGGCGACGCACCGCGTCGCCCCTACGATGCGGGGGGCGTAGCACCGCTACGCCCCTACGATATGGTCTGGCGGGGTTTTAGATGCTTCGCCTGCGCTAGCATGACAGCCCCCTTTCTTTCCCCCGCACGCGGGGGAATCAGAAGGGGGCTTCCCCCGCAACAGCTCATGATGGCGGGGCCATCATTTGGCCTGGGGCAAACAGCGGCG
>DAOTYZ010000090.1:0-8137 GCA_034434555.1 Candidatus Roseilinea sp. | reverse complement strand
GTCGGTGTGGATACCTCGCTCACGCGCGTGGTCGCCCACAAGTTCACCGCCTCGTTCTTCTGTAGCACCGACCAGCATAACAACCAAATCGCCTCGTTCTACGCCGGCGCGATGACCGATGCGCGCGACCTCTCGCTGCACGACCTGCCGTTCCGGCCCGACTGGGTGATCATCTCGCCGAACGACCCGCAGGCGATGCTGCGCTACGCGCGGGAGTGCCGCGCGCTGGGCATTCGCCACATCTTCGACCCCGGCCAGCAGGTGGCGCGCTCGTCAGGCGATGAACTGGCAGCCGGCATCGTCGGCGCAGATATTCTGATCTGCAACGACTACGAGTTCGAGATCATCCGCCAGAAGACTGGCTTGACCGAGGCCGACGTGCTCTATCACTCCGAGGCACTGGTCATCACGCGCGGCGAGAAGGGTTCGACCATCTTACTGCGCGATCACCGCATTGATATTCCCGCCGTGCACACTGACCGCATCGCGGACCCGACCGGCGTGGGCGACGCCTATCGCGGCGGCTTTTTGAAAGGGCTGGCGGCCGGTGCGGACTGGGAGACCTGCGGCCGGCTGGGCAGCGTCGCCGCGACCTTCGCCCTGGAGCACATCGGCGGGCAGAGCCATAGCTACACCCCGGAGGAGTTTGCGGCCCGCTACGTAGCGCACTTCGGCCCGCTCTCCATTTCATTGAACGGGAAAGAACAGTTATGAACTATCACGTCAAAGACCTCAACCTGGCGACCGCGGGTCGCCAAAAGATCGCCTGGGCCGAGCAGGAGATGCCGGTGCTCCGGCTGATCCGCGAGCGCTTTGTCAGAGAGCAGCCCCTGAAGGGCGTGCGCATCTCGGCATGTCTGCACGTCACCAGCGAGACGGCCGCGCTCGTGCGCACCCTGCAAGCCGGCGGGGCCGACGTTGTGCTATGCGCCAGCAACCCGCTGAGCACGCAGGACGACGTCGCGGCGGCGCTGGTGGCCTATGACGAGATCCCGGTCTTCGCGATCAAGGGCGAGGACAACGCGACGTACTACCAGCACCTGAACGCCGCGCTGGATCACCATCCGCACATGACGATGGACGACGGCTGCGACCTGGTGAGCGTGCTGCACAAAGAGCGCCCGCAGCAAGTTGGCGAGGTGCGCGTCGGCACCGAAGAGACCACCACCGGCGTGATCCGGCTGCGGGCGATGGCCAAGGAAGGAGCGCTCAAGTATCCGGTGTTGGCGGTGAACGACAGCATGACCAAGCACTACTTCGACAACCGCTATGGCACCGGCCAGAGCACGATTGACGGTCTGCTGCGCGCCACCAACATTCTGCTGGCCGGCCGCACGGTGGTGGTGAGCGGCTACGGCTGGTGTGGGCGCGGCGTGGCTGCCCGCGCGCGTGGCATGGGCGCGCATGTGATCATCACGGAGGTCGATCCGCTGCGGGCGCTGGAGGCGCTGATGGATGGCTATCAGGTGATGCCGCTGGTCGAGGCGGCCCGGCGCGGCGACGTGTTCATCACCGTCACGGGCGACAAGAACGTGATAGACGAGCCGCACCTGGCGGTGATGAAGGATGGCGCGATCCTGGCGAACTCCGGCCACTTCAATGCTGAGATCAACATCCCGGCCCTGCGCCGGCTGAGCGACGGGCAGCCGCCGGCGCAGGTGCGGCCATTTGTAGAGCAATACACGCTCAAGGATGGCCGCCGGATCAACCTGCTGGGCGATGGCCGGCTGATCAACCTGGCCGCTGCCGAGGGTCACCCCGCAGCCGTAATGGACATGAGCTTCGCCAATCAGGCTCTGGGCGCGGAGTACATGCTCAAACACGGCGCGACCCTCAAGCCAGACGTATATACGATCCCCGCCGAGATTGACCGCGAGATCGCGCGCCTGAAGCTCCAAAGCATGGGCGTGGAGATTGACACGCTCACCGAGGAGCAGGCGCGCTACCTGGCCAGTTGGGAAGAGGGGACGTAGCGCTTGACCCTCGCCCGTCGCCCTGGCTACGATCAGCCCGAATATGCCTGATCCGACTGTCGCGCTGCCTGCGCTCAGACAGCAGACCTATGCGCGCCGCGACGATATTGTGCGCTTCATGCGCGCGATTTGCGCCATTCCCAGCACGGACTCGCAGATCGAAGCCGTGGGCCGGCGAGTTGGCGAGGAGATGGCAAGCCTGGGCTTTGATGAAGTGCGCTTTGATCGGATGGGCAATATCCTGGGGCGGATCGGCCCAGCACCGGGCCAGGGCCGGCGCGTGATCGTGTTCGATTCTCATTTAGATACGGTGGGCATCGGCGATCCCACCCAGTGGGGTTGGGATCCTTTTGAGGGCAAGGTCGAAGAGGGCGTGCTTTACGCGCGCGGCGCATGTGACGAGAAAGGCAGCACGCCCGGCATGGTGTATGGCATGGCCTTAGCGCGTGATTTGGGGCTGTTGGAGGGCTGGACGGCCTACTACTTCGGCAACATGGAAGAGGCCTGTGACGGCATCGCCCCACGCGCTTTTGTTGAACACGACCCTGGGGTGCGGCCGGATGTGGTGGTGATCGGCGAACCAACGCGCATGCAGGTCTATCGCGGCCATAAGGGAAGGGTGGAAATGGCGGTGACGGCTCGCGGGCGCAGCGCGCACGCCGCCAGCAACTGGCTGGGCGATAACGCGATCTACAAGCTGTTGCCGGTCATCGCCGGCATCCGTGATCTGGACCCGCATCTGCGCGCAGACGATTTCCTCGGCAAGGGCAGCATCACCGTCAGCGACATGCGCGTCAGCACCCCCAGCATCAATGCCGTGCCAGATGAGGCAACGATCTACATAGATCGTCGGCTGACCTTTGGTGACACGATGGAAAGCGCGCTGGCCGAGGTAAGCGCGATCATCGCAGCCCACACCAGCGCGGCCACTCGCAACGATTTCGCGCTGCGCCTGCTGACCTACGATGCGCCCAGCTATACCGGTTTCCGACTGGTCCTGGATAAATACTTCCCGCCCTGGCTACTGGAAGAGGAACACCCGCTCGTCCAGGCCGCGCTGCGCGCCACCGAGCTGGCTTTTGGCCGGCGCGCGACGACCGGCCGTTGGGACTTCAGCACCAACGGCACGTATTGGGTTGGTCAAGCCGGCATCCCAGCGATCGGCTTCGGCCCCGGCGATGAGGCCCACGCCCACACTGCGCAGGAACAGGTGCGGCTGGATGATGTGGTCGCGGCAACGCTCTTCTACGCGCTGCTGCCCGCGCTAATTGGACCCGACTTCGACAAGCAAGGGCGGCAAAGCGCTTAGAGGCCGGGCACGCCTTCGCCCGGCCAGGATTCTGCCTCTTGGTTGAGAATACCCCCGCGAATGGGTGCGTTCACGGCCAGGGGCGCAGGCTACGCGCTAGCCTGGGGGTGCGCTTCAAGGTCAACTATAGAGGGTGGGCGACGGCGTTGCCGGCGCGGGAGTGCGCCGCTTGAACATGCACCGCAGAGACGCCGAGGACACAAAGGTTATTTCTCTGCGCCTCAGCGGTTTAATGTAACGTGAGTTTGGAGCTTACACGCTTGGCGTGACCAGCATGAAGCGCACAAAAGGGACACCAGCATCCTGCCCCACCCTGTCATTCTGAACGAAAGCGCAGCAGGGGCGGTCCGCAAACCGCCCTTGCGCGCGCCGGCTGAAGCGCTGCGGGGTTGTTGAGGCAGGGCGTTTGCTGGCTTCGCGGGGCTTTGGTCAGTTAGGATTTCAGATGCTTCGCTGCGCGCGCTCAGCATGACACTCCCTTTCTTTCCCCCACACGCGGGGGAATGAAAGGGGGCTATGATAACGCCGGCCTGCTGCCTCGGCCACCCTTCGGTTGGCTGCGAGCTTAGATTGGCTCAGAATAACGGGGGGCAGGGCTCCTGTGCGATGGCCACCGGTCACGCCGAGAACATTCGTCCCAAGTCGTGGATGCACCCCGAGTGGCTACGTAAATCAACTTTTGCTAGTTATCAGCCCGCGAGCGGTTGCCCCTATTGGTGAACACGCCCTCCATCTCCAAATGAACGATAATCCGTGCCCGTAGGAGAATCAGTCATCCATGCTCCATAGCGCGCGTATTGCCTTCATCGGCGGCGGCGTGATGGGCGAAGCCATCATCAAGAGCCTGCTGCGCTCCGCCATCCTTCAACCCCACCAAATTGCTCTCTCCGAGCCAAACCCTGAGCGGCGCGGCTTCCTGAGCGACCGCTACCAAGTACATGCCTTTGCCGACAACGCCAGCGCCGCGGCCCACGCCGACGTGATCGTGCTGGCGATTAAGCCGCAGGTGATGGATAAGGTGCTGGCCGAACTGAAGGGCGTCGTCAGGCCAGACGCGCTGGTCTTCTCGATCGCCGCCGGCATCGCCATCGCCACCCTGCGCGAAGGGCTGGCCGGCCATTCGCAGATCGTGCGGGCGATGCCCAACACGCCGGCGCAGATCGGCCAGGGCATCTCGGTATGGACGTGCACCGAGGCAGTGACCGACGTCCAGCGCAAGCAAGCGGTGCAGATCCTCGAAGCGATGGGCGAGGAGGTGTTCGTGGAGGACGAACAGTATCTGGACATGGCCACTGCGCTCAGCGGCACCGGCCCGGCGTATGTCTTCCTCTTCATGGAAGCGCTGATTGACGCAGGCGTCCACATGGGGTTCTCGCGACCGATCGCCGAGAAGTTGGTGATTCAGACACTGCGCGGCAGCGTAGAATATGCCGCTGCGTCTAAGCTGCATGTCGCTGAGTTGCGCAACCAGGTCACTTCTCCCGGCGGCACCACCGCCGCTGCGCTCTACCAGCTCGAGAAAGGCGCCTTCCGCACCGTGATCTCGCGGGCGGTGTGGGCCGCCTATGAACGCAGCCTACAGTTGGGCAAGAAAAAGGCAGGGTCCCCGCTTCATGAATGAGATGCTGTATCAAGATCAACCAGTCGTTGCGCCGGAGGTGCTCGAGGCGCTCGCTCAAAAGACCGACGTCAACCGCCTGCTTGCCGCGTTGAGCGACCTAGACGCGGATGAGCTGCGGCGCATGTTGCGCGCGCTCGACCGCTCGCGCGCGCCTGTTCAGCCGCCGCCGATCAACAGCGACCTCTACGAGATTGAGACAGAACTGTCGCCAGACGAGCGCGAGATCGTGCTGCGCTGGCGCAGCTTCCTGCGGGCCGAGGTCGCCCCAATCGCCAACACCTACTGGGAACGCGGCGAATTCCCGATGCAGATCATCCCAAAGCTCGGTGCGCTGGTGATGGAGACCATCGGGAAGGGCCAAACCCACTATCCGCGCATGTCCCCCTTGCTCGCCGGCATGCTCACCTGCGAGGTCGCGCGCGTTGACCCATCGTTGTGCTCCTTCCTCGGCGTGCATCGGCGGCTGTGCATGACGTCAATTTGGTTATTCGGCTCTCAAGCCCAAAAAGACCGCTGGCTGCCGGCGATGTTGCGTTTTGAGAAGATCGGCTCCTGGGTGTTGAGCGAGCCGCTGGTGGGCAGCGGCGCGGCGCGCGGCCTGCTCACCACCGCGCGCCGCGACGGCGATACCTGGGTGCTCAACGGCCAGAAGAAATGGAGCGGCAATGCCACCTTCGCCGACGTCAACTGCATCTGGGCCAAGAACCTGGAAACCGGTCAGGTGAACGGCTTTCTGGTCGAGCGCGGCACGCCCGGCTATCACGTTGAGAAGATCCACGACAAGATCAGCAAGCGGATCGTCCAAAACGTGGTGATCACGCTGGAGGATTGCCGCGTGCCGGAAGCCAATCGGTTGCCCGGCGCACAGTCGTTCGACGACGTGGCCCGCCAGCTCACCAACGCGCGCGCGGACGTGGCCTGGGAGGCGCTGGGGATCGCCCGCGGCGCTTATGAACACGCCCTGGCCTACGCGCTCCAGCGCGAACAATTCGGGCGCAAGATCGCGGCCTTCCAAGTGCAGCAGATCAACCTGGCCAGGATGCTGGGCAACGTCACCGCCATGCAAGGCATGTTGGTCCAACTGGCCCGCCTGATGGAGCGCAACGGCGGCCAGATCGCCCCAGAGCAGGCCTCGCTGGCCAAAGCCTGGTGCACCGAGCGCATGCGCGAGACGGTGGCCATCGCGCGGGCGATGCTGGGCGGCAACGGCATCTTGCTCGAGCACAACGTCGCCCGGCTGTTCGCCGATGCGGAGTCGGTGTATTCCTACGAAGGGTCGTTCGAGATCAATAGCTTGATCGTCGGCAAGGCGATCACGGGCTATTCAGCGTTCGTGTAGCCTGCGCCGACCGAGCGCACCTTCCTAGAAGTCGGCGACGGACGATGTCAGGCCCACAATCGGCTTCCACGCGATGCGGGCGCGTCTCGCGACTGCTCATCGGCGTTGTGCTGCTCACATCGTGGGTAGCGACCGCTGGACCGGCTCGCGCACAAAACGGCACGGAGGATGCGACACAGCCCACCCCCGCTGACCCGGAATCGGTCATCGAGGTGGTGGCTACGCCCGCGCCGGTCATCGTGCCTACACCTGGCCGGCCGGATGATCCGCTTGTCCACGTCACCCAGGTCGGCGAGACGCTCTACACGCTGGCAGCTCGATCCGGCTTTGCCGCGAGCGAACTGGCCAAGCGCAATCGGCTGACCAATCCCTACCTGTTGCTGGCCGGCCAGACCATCCGTCTGCCTCAGCCGCTCTCTACGAATATCCACTTGCACCGAGTGGGCGCAGGGGATACGTTAATCGGCCTGGCAGCCCGTTATGGCGTCACGCCGCAGCACATCCGCCGCGCCAACGCGCTGACATGTCAGACGTGTCTGGTCTTTGGGCAGTTGATCCGGATCGCCACCGCCGGCTCGGCTGGCGGCCTGCCAGAGCCGTTCCAGTTTATTGAAGTCTGGCCATCGGTACCACAGCAAGGGCAGGTGGTCACTGTGCGAATCTCAACCACCCTTCCGCTTGAGAGCATCGTTGGCGAGCTGGCCGGACGACCGCTGCGCTTTGCCCAGGATCAAGACGCATACATCGCGCTCGGTGGCGTGCCGGCTTTGCTCTCCCCCGGTGTGTATTCCGTCACCATCCAGGCGGTGCCAAAAGACGGACAAGCCAGCGCGATTCAGGGTCAGGTTCAGATCGCCGCCGGGCGCTTTGGCTATGAACGGCTCAACATCGGCGCGAAGCTCTCTGCGCTGCTCGATCCGCAGGTCAACCAGGCGGAACAGGAGACGATAGAGGCCGTCATCAGCCAGTTCAGCGCTACCCAGCGGTGGCAGGGGCCGCTGCGCTGGCCGATCAAGAGCAAAATCCTCTCATACTTTGGCGCGCGACGAGACTTTAACGGCGGCACGCTCTACACTTATCACAGCGGCATAGACCTGACTGCTCGAAGCGGCACTCCCGTTCGGGCTGCTGCCGATGGCCGGGTCGCTGCGCTGCTCGATTTGCCCATCCGGGGCAAGACGGTGATCCTTGACCATGGCCGCGGCGTGTTTACGTTGTATTGTCACCTCTCTGAATTCGCGGTTGAACTGGAGCAGATCGTCGCGGCCGACGAGGTGATCGGCTATAGCGGGAACACCGGTCGCAGCCTGGGGCCGCATTTGCACTTTGAGCTGGCCGTAGGCGGCGTGCAAGTTGACCCATTGGCCTGGCTTGAACAAGCGTTGCCATAGCTGTGCGCCTCTCTAAGCTTTTTGCCGCGACGATGCGCGACGCGCCCGCCGGCGTGCTACACGCGGCCAGCCAGCGGCTGCTGCGCGCCGGCTTTGTGCATCTGGTGGGGGGCGATCACTTTGCCTATTCGCCGCTTGGCCAGCGGACGATCAAGCGCATTACGGCCCTGGCCTGCCAGACGCTGGAAGCGCTCGGCAGCCAGGAGATCAGCCTGCCAGCAGCGAGTCACATTGGGGACGTGGCCAAGGGCGTGATACGTTCGCAGCGCCAATTGCCGCGCAGCGCTTTTGAATTTCAGGTCGAACCCCAAGCGGGCGGGCGGTTGCGGGATGGGTTGCTGGGGGCGCGCCAATCGCCGGTGCTGCGCGTCTTCGTCTTGGCCGGCGACCAGGCTGAGCTTGCCCAGCAGCTCGATGCGCACGAAGCGGCGCTCCAGCGCTGGCTGCGCGCGTGTGGCCTGCCGACCAGGCTGGTGCTTGGGCTATCGCCACAAGGGAAGATCG
>DAOTYZ010000089.1:0-2555 GCA_034434555.1 Candidatus Roseilinea sp. | reverse complement strand
TCCGCGCGCGCGCCCAAGCCGGCGATGCCGTGGTGATGGTCAACAGCGACCAATTTGCCCTGTTGGACTACTACGGCCCGCTCGACCTGCCGACGTGGGTTGTCGGCAACGATGCCCTGAGCAACGACGCGGCCCAGGCATTGGCGCGCTTTGTCGCCGGCAAGGCGCGCGTCTGGCTGGTGAACTACGGCTGGGCCATGCTGCTGGGGCCGCGCTCGCCCATAGAGGAGGCGCTGGCAACGCGGGGCGTGCGGATAGCGGCAGAGGGGTTTCAGGACGCGGCGCTGGCGCTGTATGACCTGCGGGTGAGCGCGGGCGAGGGGCCGTTCGAGCCGCGCATGGTGCGCTTCGGCGGCCAGATCGCGCTGGTCGGGCTGCGCAGCCGCGCCCAGCGCCATGCCCCCGGCCAAGCTGTGACGCTTGACCTGGTCTGGCGGGCCGAGCGCAAGCCAGAGGCCGATTACACGGTGTTCATGCACCTGCGGCGGGCCGACGACGGCGCACAAATCGCAGCGCTGGATAGCCCGCCGCAGAACGGCGCTGCACCCACCTCCGGCTGGTCGCCCGGTCAGGTGATCACCGAGACGCGCGCCGTGCCCATCCCGCCTGACGCGCCGGCTGGCGAATATAATGTGATCATTGGCCTTTATCAGTATCCCAGCTTTGAACGGTTAACGATTGACGATCAAGGATTGACTGAATACATAGCTGCGCGCATTCGCGTGATAGAATAGCAAGTAGCGCTAGGAGGGGATGATGAATAAGCAAACTGCCTCTGTAAGTGTGCTGGTCGCAGCACTGTTGTCCTTACATACAAGTTCGGTAGCCCTATTTGCCCAAACGGCCACGCCTGCACCGGGCGAAGCCGCAAAGCCGACAACCGCGCCGGCTGCGCCCTCCTTGGCCTATCCTGAGCCGAAGCAACCAGTGACGCCCCAAAACGCCGCTCAGGTCAGGCAACTGGTCCGCTGGGGCAAGGGACTGGCCGAAGGATTGGCCTACTCACCAGATGGTCGCCGGTTGGCGGTCGCTTCGGGGTTAGGCGTATATCTCTACGATGCCGAGAGCCTGGCGGAGACGCGCTTCATCTCAACCGAAGTGATTGCCATGCGCGTCGCTTTCTCACCGGATGGTCAAGTGCTCGCCCACGGATCGTTATCTGGCCTCATCACGCTGCGGGATGCCCAGACTGGGCGACAACTTCGCCAGATGGACGGACACTCTGGCGCGGTGTTTGAATTGTCTTTCTCGCCCGACGGGAAGGTGATAGCCTCTGCATCGAGCGACAAAAGCGTCAGGCTCTGGGACGCGCAGACCGGCCGGGAGATTCGGACGTTGAGTGAACACGACAATCGCGTGTTGGACGTGGCTTTCTCGCCCGACGGCCAACTGCTGGCTTCTGCGTCCTATGGCGTCGCTAAGCTCTGGGATGCCCAGGCCGGCCAGGTGATCCGTGAGCTGAAACACGATTTCTGGGTTACTGACCTAGACTTTTCGCCCGACGGCAGGACGTTGGCCACCGCGTCGCTGGACAGGACGGTCAAGCTCTGGGATGCGCAAACCGGCCGGCTGCGCCGATCGCTCAGTGGGCATAAGGGCAGCGTGCGCAGCGTCATGTTCTCATCTGATGGCAAGCTGATCATCTCGGCCTCAGACGACGGCGAGATCAAATTGTGGAATGGGCAGAGCGGCCGACTTGTCCGCACCTTAACAGGACACGACGGCATCGTGGGTTATCTGGCACTCTCGCCGAACGGCCAAGTGCTGGCCTCCGCATCTATGGACAGCAGCATCAGGATCTGGAATATCCAGACTGGCCGAGCACTCAACACACTTCTCGGTCACAATGACCGCGTAGACAGCGCGGTCTTCTCACCGAATGGGCAGATGATCGCCTTCACCTCTTACGACCGCATCAGGCTATGGGATGTCCAGACCGGCCAGGAACTCCGCATTCTGAGAGGGCACAGCAGAAACGTGAACAGCCTGGCGTTCTCTCCCGACGGCAAGACGCTGGCCTCTGCATCCGTTGACTCCACCGTGAAGCTATGGGAAGTACAGAATGGCCGCCTTATGCGCACCCTCTCGGGGCACGCAGATAGCGTCAATAGCGTGGCCTTCTCGCCCGATGGCCGCATGCTCGCCTCCGCCTCTGCTGACGACACCGTGAGGGTCTGGGACGCGCGAACTGGCCGGCTGATGCGCACCATCTACGAACACTTTGCCGATGTCACCAGCGTCGCCTTCTCACCTGATAGCCGGCTGCTTGCTACCGGGTCTGAGGATGCTACTGTTAATCTTCTAGACGTTCAGACTGGTCAGCTTGTCACGAGCTTTACCGGCCACGCCCGCGCGGTGCGCAGCCTCGCCTTCTCGCCGGATGGGCGCCTGCTGGCATCCGCGTCCAGCGACAACACGGTGAAGCTCTGGGACATACAGGACAGGAGAGAGATTCGCACCTTCAGCGGTCATGATTCTTCGGTGCTGAGCATGGCCTTTTCACCCGACGGCCGGATGCTTGCCTCAGCGTTTTACACCACCATTAAGCTATGGGA
>DAOTYZ010000088.1:0-9505 GCA_034434555.1 Candidatus Roseilinea sp. | reverse complement strand
CTGAACTTGGGGGAGGATGTCGCGATCGCTGAGCCGGTGCACGGCAGCGCGCCGGACATCGCCGGCAGGGGCATTGCCAACCCGTGTGGCGCCATCTTGAGCGCTGCCTTGCTGCTGCGCCATCATTGGCAACTCTCCGCGCTCGCTGAGCGCATCGAGCAGGCGACCTATGCTGCGATTGAGGGCGGCGCCTGCACGCCGGATCTCGGCGGGCAGGCCACCACCCAAGCAGTGGTCGAGGCAATTCTGGAGCGGCTGTACTAGCTTTCTGATGCGTTGTTTCTATCTATCTAATGGAGCGCGCCTAAAGTGTAGGGGTGCGTTTAGGTGGGCGAAGGCAGTGCCTTCGCCCACCCGCTGTAGATGACATTCGCCGGTCGGCAGCCTGCCGATGTTGGTGAACGCACATCAGAGTAACTGGTCTGGGTAAGCTTTCTGAACTTGGAGGTTTCGCCATGAGTTGGTCGTTTCGCATCGCGCGCGTGCGCGGCATTGACATCAAGGTACATATCACCTTCTTCTTGATCCTGATCTTTGGCGCGTTGCAGTGGGCCGGCAGCGTGCCGGGCAACCCGCTGGAAGGCGCGCTATTTGGCGTTGCGTTGATGATTTTGCTCTTCACCTGCGTCACGCTCCACGAGCTTGGGCACAGCATCGCCGCGCAGGTGTTCGATATCCCGGTGCGGGAGATCGTGCTTTACCCGCTGGGCGGCGTGGCATTCATTTCCAGGAATCCCGATAAGCCCTGGCACGAGCTGGTGATCGCAGCGGCCGGGCCGCTGGTCAACGTGGTGATCGCAACGGTGTTGTCCCTGGTCACCGGCGGTCTCGGCGTGAACTTTCTCGACGCGCCGGCGGTGTTGGCGGCGTTGCGAGAGCCGTCGCTGACCACCATGCTGCTGTGGTTGCTCTTCCTCAACATCACCCTGACGCTGTTTAACCTGATCCCAGCTTTCCCATTGGACGGGGGACGCATCCTGCGGGCGGTGCTGGCGATGGGGCTGGGTCAGACGCGCGCGACGCGCATCGCCACCACAGTGGGGCAGATAACAGCAGTGCTCCTCGGCATCCTGGGCATCGCCAACGGCCAGCTTCTACTCACGCTGATAGCGCTGTTCATCTTCTTCAGCGCCGGCCAGGAGCGCGTTATCGCCGAGTCCAAGAATGTCCTCACCAGCCTAAAGGTCGGCGATGCCTATAACAAGCATGCCCTGAGCCTGGAAGTCGGCGACCGCGTGAGCAAGGTGGTGGACTACATCTTGACCAGCTATCAACCGGACTTCGCCGTGATGCAAGGCAGCACAATCATCGGCGTCGTCACGCGCAACGATGTGCTGCGCGCCCTGGCCGAGGATCCCGTTGATTGCTATGTGACGGAGATCATGCAGCGCAACTTTCTGCGCGTCGAGGCGCAGCGGTCGCTGGATGAAGTCCGCGATTTGCTGATGGTCAACGGCGCGCAGTTGGCCGCGGTCTTCGACGGCACGCGCTACCTGGGCTTGGTGAACTTGGATGACATCAGCGAGGCGTTCACCGTGCTGATGTTCATGCGCCGGCAAAAAGAGTTGCGTCAACAGCGCGGTGCTGCGCTGTGACCCAACCCCTCGCGCACTGCGCTGGCTGCGACAGGTCTAGACGATCAGCCAGCGATCGTCGGGCAGCCCGCGCAGCCGGCGCCAGACGCGCTCCGGCGTGAACGGAATCTGATAGAAGCGCACGCCGGTGGCGTGGTAGAGCGCATTGGCCACCGCCGGCGCAACGCCGTCCATCGGAATCTCAGCAACCGCCTTCGCGCCATACGGACCGGATGGCTCGTAGGTTTGGATCAAGATGGCCTGCAGGTCAGGCGCTTCGTCGGCGCTGTAGATGCGGTAAAGGCCAAAGCGTGGGTTGTGCAGCCGGCCCTGCGCATCGTAGAGCATCTCCTCGCAGTGCGCGTAGCCACAAGCTTGCAGGTTGCCGCCCTCGATCTGGCCGCTGGCTGTTGCCGGGTTGATCGCCACGCCGCAGTCCACGGCCATCACCAGGCGCGTCACAGTGACCTCGCCGGTCTCCGTGTCAACCTCGATCTCTGCCATCTGGCAGCCAAAGGGCGGGGGAGATTCATAGCTCATGTGCGAGGCGACGGCCATGATCTGGTGTTGCTCTTCGGTATGGGTGGCGAAGAGCGCGATCTGTTGCATGGTAATGGCGCGCCCATCCGGTGCCCAGGCGCATCGCCGATAGAGGCGCACCTCCTCGGGCTTCACCGGCGTGCGCGCCAGCGCAGGGTCAGGATCAAGTGGACGACGTTTGAGGTATTCCACCGTATCTATCTCGCTCGGTGGGACGCGCTGACCATAGCCTTTGTTGAACATGCGCGCAGCGACTTCCTGAATCTGGGCGCGCACCTTCTCAGCAGCTTTCTTGGCCGCGCCGCCGGTGATAAAGGTGGTCGAGGACGCATACGCACCGGTGTCGAAGGGAGTCATGTCGGTGTCGCTGGAATACATAATCACGTCCTCCAGCGGCACGCCGAGCGTCTCGGCCACGATCTGACCGACGACGGTGTCGCTGCCGGTGCCGATGTCGGTGCCGCCGACCAGGCAGTTGAATGAGCCGTCGTCGTTCATTTTGATGGAGGCTGCGCCCATGTCCAGGCCGGCGATGGCCGTGCCGTGCATACAGGTGGCCACGCCGATCCCTCGCCGCACGCTGGGCCGGCTGGGGTCAATCACGCGATCTTTGCCCCCGATCTCATCACGCTTCTCCCAGCCGATCGCAGCCATTGCCTGCTGGAAGCACTCCTCCAGCCCACAGCTCGTCACCAATTGCGGGAAACCCTCGCGCGCCTCGCCCAGCGCGGTGGCCAGCGGCAGCGGATCGCCGACGCGCACCCAGTTCTTGCGCCGCAGCTCAATCGGATCAACCCCCATCAGTTGAGCGGCCTCGTCCATTAGGCATTCTAGGCCGAACTCGGCCTGTGGCGCGCCGTAGCCACGGAAAGCGCCAGGGGTGGGGATATTGGTATAGACGACGTGGCAGTGGAACTTCAGGTTGGGGCAGCGGTAGGTGCTCAGGCCACGCATCCCGCTGACGGTCTGCACGGTGATGCCGTGAGTGCCATACGCGCCGGTGTTGCCGATCACGTAGTGGCTGAGGGCGTGCAAGATCGGCGGGCCGCCATTGGGATCTTTCTTGAAGCCGGCCTTGAACACCATGCGCTGGGGGTGGCGCGAACGCGCGCTGGTGAATTCCTGGGCGCGGGTGTACTCAAAGCGCACCGGCCGGCCAGTGGCGATCGTCAGGTGTGCACATAAGTCCTCGATCAGCATCTCCTGCTTGCCGCCGAAGCCCCCACCCACGCGCGGCTTGATCACGCGAATCTTCTTCACCGGCAGCCCAATCAGCGGGGCGATCATGCGACGCACGTGAAAGGGGACCTGGGTGCTGGTGCGAATGATTAAACGATCGTCTTCATCCCACCAGGTCATACAGATGTGCGGCTCGATGCTGCACTGCTGTACCTGCGGCACGCGATACTCGCGCTCGATCACGAAGTCGCTCTCGGCGAAGCCTTGCTCGACGTTGCCGTGTTCGGCGACGATCTCGGCCACCAGGTTGCGCTTGGGGTCCTTGATCCCGATAGCGTCCGGCTCATCGTGGATCACGGGTGCGCCTTCGCGCATCGCCTCGTCGGGGTCGAATACTGCCGGCAGCACCTCATATTCCACCTCGATCAGCTCAAGCGCGCGCTGAGCGATCTCCGGCGTCTCAGCAGCGACGACGGCCACCCGATCGCCGACATGTCTCACCTTGCTATCTAGGCTCACCTGGTCGTAGGGGAACGGATTGGGGTAGGACTGTCCACCGGAAGCATAGATCACGCGCGGGACATCCTTGTATGTCAGCACAGCGTGCACGCCAGGGAGCGCCTTGGCCTTGCTGGTGTCTATATGCTTGATGCGGGCATGGGCGTGCGGGCTGGTGAGCATGGCGGCGTAGAGCATGCCGGGCATGGGCGCGTCGTCCACAAAGGCCGGCTTGCCCTGAGCCAGCTTGGCGGCGTCCACCTTCTGTTCCGGCTTGCCTACCACGCTGGTCTGCGGCTCGGGCGCGAGCATGAACGGCGCCAGGGTGAGCGTTTGCACGCGGGTTTCGATCTGAGTTGCAGTGCCTGGTCCCTCGCCGCCCCAGCGCACATCACCGATGTCCTGGCGAAAGGCACCCGCTCCGCTGGTGCTGCCTTCTGGCGCGAGCACGCGCAGGAAGGCGGGCGGCAGGTCGTCTGGGCGCTCCCCACGTAGGCAGGCCGCAGCGTTCAGCACTGCTTGTACCGGCTTGAGGTAGCCGGTGCAACGGCACAACACACCGCCGATTGCCTCTCGCACCTCAGCCTCACTGGGGTTGAGGGTGCGGTCGAGCAGGACCTTTGCGGCCAAAATCTGAGCCGGTGTGCAATAGCCACATTGAATTGCGCCGTTCTCGGCGAAGCACTGCTGAAGGACGCTCAACCCGCGCCGATCGCCGAGGGCTTCCACGGTGATGATCTCTGCACCCTGTGCCTGGGCTGCCAGGGTAACACAAGCGTTGACCACCATCGCCGGCTGGTCCGGGCCTTGGCGCATGATCACGCTGCACGCGCCGCACTCGCCGGTCTCGCAGCCGTGTTTCACGCTGAAGTAGCCCGCGCGGCGCAGCGCTGTCAGCAGCGTCTCATGAGGTTGAACGGCAAAGTCTCGGGGCTGACCGTTGATCTGTAGATGAATGACCATGCTAGAGCGCCAACTCATGTATCAGATGATGAGTTGAACGGACGCCCCTCACCACCTGATGTTATTTGATGCTTGATAGGTGCCGGCCGTTGCGTTACGCAGTCGGAATCCGACCAGAGTCTGGCTGGTTCACACTGCCTGGCAGGTCACCGCTTTCGACGAAAAGGACGCGCTCGGCGATGTTCGTCGCCCGGTCGCCCAGCCGTTCCAGGTTGTGCGCAGCGCGCAGAAGCTGAAGGCCGCTTTCGATATGCTTTGGGTTGCTGCTCATTGCTATCAGGGTTTGTGTGAGCAATGCGCTGTAGGCCTGATCCAGACGGCCATCGGCAGCGATGACCTCATTGGCCATCTGGACGTCGGCATTGAGGAAGGCCTGTATGCTGCGGTTCAGCATGTCGCGGGCGAGCGCATCCATCTCGGCTAGGTTGAAAGTGGGCATATCATCGTCGCACCGGGCAATTCGCCGCGCGGCTTTGGCGATGCCTTTGGCGTAATCTCCACAGCGCTCCAGCTCGACAGCGATGATGCTTGCTGCGATCAGGATGCGCAGGTCTCGAGCAACCGGCTGCTGTGTGGCCAGCGCGACAAAGCACTCTTGCTCTATGTTATAGCGCGCGGCATCCAACGCCTTGTCCTCATGTTTGACGCTGCTCGCCTCTGCGCGATCGTGCCGGATCAGCGCTTGGACTGCGCGCGCTGTTGCGTCCACCGTCTGAGCGCCCATGACAGCGATGCTGTCGCGGATGTGCTGCAGTTCTCCCTCTAGTATGCTTCGCATGTCCCCTATCATCCCACAAAAACGCAAATCAGCCAAACGCACTCTGTTTGGCTGATTTGTATGGACCTGCGGATGTCCCAGCTCGACGACTACATGTTGCGCGCCGCGTAGCCCGGTCCTTCTTGGAAGAATTGGTAGTTGTAAGGAATGTCCTCGCGCAGGTTGATGACCTCGCCGCCGGCAGCCGCGTAGCGCTCGCCGCGGAAGGGCTGCACTTCCTGGCCAGGCTTTAGCTCATAGGCCTCTGGCACCTCATCCTCCGGAAAGATGGCCTCGTAAGGGCATTCCGGCACGCACGCGCCGCAGTCAATGCAAGTGGCAGGGTCAATGAAGAACCACGGCCATTCGTCCTCTGGCTTGCCAGGAACGATGCACTCTACCGGACACACGTCAGCACATGCGCCATCGCGCAGGCAAAGGCTGGTGATAATGTGAGTCATCTGAAACTGCTCCTACTTGCTAATCTCGGGTTTTATTCGGTTCAACGAACGGATTGACTAAGGTTAACTCCAATCCGCAAACGCATTTATACACGAGATTCTCGCGTTTGTCCAGGCTGGCGGGTGCGCTTAGGCGATTTTCAGCATGGCTAGTTGACGCGCGCTTGCTCGAAGCGTCGCGCCACGTCTTCCCAGTTCACCACATTCCAAAAGGCTTTCAGGTAGTCCGCGCGACGATTCTGGTACTTCAAGTAGTATGCGTGTTCCCAGACATCCACGCCAAGGATGGCTTTAAGGCCGCCGTATTCGCTCATCATCGGGTTGTCTTGATTGGGCGTGGACATGATTTCCAGTTTGCCATCCTTATTGACCACCAGCCAGGCCCAGCCGGAGCCAAAGCGCGCCAAGCCGGCCTTCTCGAAGGCCTCCTTAAAAGCAGCCAGTGAGCCAAAGGCAGCGTTGATGGCGTCGAACAGCGGTCCGCTGGTCGGCTCCGGCACGCCGATCTTAAGCTGTTCCCAGAACATGGTGTGGTTGACATGTCCCCCACCGTTATTGCGCACGGCTGCGCGGATGCTTTCGGGGAGAGCGCCTAGATCGCGGATCAAATCCTCAGCGGTCTTGTTTTGCAGTTCTGGATAGTCCTTGATCGCGTTATTCAGGTTGGTCACGTAGGCTCCGTGGTGCTTGTCGTGGTGGATTTGCATCGTCAGCGTGTCAATATGGGGTTCGAGCGATTCGTATGGATAGGGAAGAGGCGGAAGTTCAAAGGCCATAGCGATGGTCTCCTTTTGATTCTCGGACTAAGTGTCGGGCGGGATTATATCGGTGCTCAGGGGCGGGGATTGGTCCACTTCAGAATGATACAAGCTCGGATAAGCCATGATGTTGCCGAATACGAAGCGCGTAACGCATTCGTTCTCGCTCACCGCGTCAGCCCGTCATGCTTAGGGGCACAGCGACGCCGCGCCCCCACGCGAAGCATCTAAACGCCCACCCAACCAAGTATGTGTCAGCATGACGGTGAGGCGAGCGAGCAGCCCACGACTCTATTGGTGAACGCACCCTTCACTTATCTAGCTGAGCGATAATAGCCAAGTTCGGAGGTGCATTATTCATGAGCAAGCGTGTCATGATCGGTCGTGCTTCGGATGTGCCGGCGAACGGCAGCAAGGCCTTTAACGCAGAGGGCACGTCTTTGGTGGTGGCAAAGGTGGGCGATGGTTATTGTGCCGTGATCAATAAGTGTCCGCACATCGCCCTTCCCATTGCTGGCGGCAAAGTCGAGAACGGCGTGATCACCTGTCCATTCCACGGCTCGCGCTTCGACATGTGCACAGGCAAAAACCTCGACTGGGTGCAGGGCGTGGCCGGCCTGAAGCTACCGGAGTGGTCGCGCCGCGTCATTGCCCTGGGCAAAGAGCCGACCCCGATCCAAACATTCAAGGTCGTCGAAGAGGCAGGTAACCTTTACGTGGAGCTATAAGTGGACGTCCAGGCTTTTGATGCTTATCTCCTCGTCCACCGTGAGCGGTTGTTGGAAGACTACAAGGACTTTTTGCGCCAACCCAGTGTGGCCGCCACCGGCCAGGGCATCCCCGAAATGGCCGCGCTGGTGGCGCGCCGGTTGTCCGCGCTAGGCGCTGAGGTCAGGGTGGTGCCTACTGAGGGGGATGCGCCCCCGGTCATATGGGCTGAGCTGGGACAGGGGGAGCGCGAGCTGCTCATTTACAACCACTATGACGTGCAGCCGGCGGAGCCGCTGGAACTCTGGGAGTCCCCACCGTTTGAACCCACCATCCGCGATGGCAAGCTGTTCGCCCGCGGCGCATCCGACGATAAAGGCGAGCTCGTCACCCGCATCCACGCCATTGAAGCCTGGCTAGCGACACAGGGGCCATTGCCTTTTAAGGTCAAGTGGCTGATCGAGGGCGAAGAGGAGGTCGGCAGCCCGCATATCCATGCCTGGGTTGCGCAGCACCGCGACTGGTTGTGCAAGCCAGATGGCCGGCCGATGGATGCTTGCCTATGGGAGTTTGGCGGCTTCGACGAGCGCGGCCGCTTTCAGCTCACGATGGGCGTGAAGGGCATTTGCTATGTCGAGCTGCGCGTGCGGGGAGTGAGCCACGATTTGCATTCGTCCGTCGCTGCGATCGCGCCCAATGCAGCTTGGCGGTTGGTGTGGGCACTCAACACGATCAAAGCTACTGATGAGCGCATCCTGATCGAGGGCTACTATGACCACGTGCGGTCGTTGACGCCTGACGAGGAGGCCATCCTGCGCGCGATGCCGTTCGACGAAGCAGAAGTGAAGGCAAAGTGGGGCATTAGTGCCTTTGTCACAGGCGTTACAGGCTTCGAGGCGGTAAAGCAGCTCTACTTTCAGCCGACCGCCACGATTTGTGGGCTGGCCAGCGGCTGGCAAGGAGACGGTGTGAAGACTGTGCTGCCGGCGCAGGCCACAGCCAAGCTGGACTTCCGCTTGGTGCCCAATCTCACCCCAGAGCTTGTGCTCGCGCTGCTGCGCGAGCATCTAGATAAGCACGGCTTCAGTGACATCGAGGTGAAGTTCCTTGGCGGCTATCCAGCGGCGCTCTCCGACGTCAACGCGCCGATTGTGCATGCCGCGGCCCGCGCCTGCCGGCGCGTCTACGACCAGGAGCCAGTGAAGGTGCTGCTCAGCCCTGGCTCTGGGCCAATGTATGCCCTCTCCACGTTCATTGGCGGTGTGCCGGTGGTGTGCGCCGGCATCAGCCACGCAGACAGCCGAGCGCATTCGCCCAATGAGCACATCATTTTGCAAAACTATTACGACGGCATGCGCTATATCGGCGCGCTGATTGACGAGTTCGCCCGCGCTTAGCCAAAGGTACAATCCGCCCATGGCCGGCGTAGCAAATGCGGCTGAGGCGCTCTATCACGCCCCGCGCGACGGGCACAAATATGAGTTGCTGGAGGGCCGCTTGATCATGTCGCCCGCTGGTATGAAACACGAGCAGATCGGCGCAAAATTGCTCATCGCGCTCGGTCTGTACCTGTGGAATCACCCTTGCGGTGAGCTTTTTGCATCTAGCGTCGGCTATCAGCTTGCGGAGAACATCGTGCTCTCGCCGGATGTCTCGTTCGTGCGGGCAGAGCGCCTGCCTAACGGCCAGGTGCCGGAGACGTTCGGGCAGTTCGCGCCCGACTTGGCGGTTGAGATCGTCTCGCCGCACGACAGCCCGACCTTGACCGAGGCCAAAGTGCAGCTCTACCTGGAGCATGGCACGCAGTTGGTGTGGGTGATCAACCCCAGGCTCAAGCAAGCGCTGGTCCATCGCGCCGATGGGTCAGTAGGCGTCGTTGAAAGCGATGGCGCGCTGGATGGGGAAGCGGTCCTGCCGGGGTTTATTTGTTGGCTGGATAGCTTGTTCTAGGAGTGCGACATGGCTGAAACCTCTCTCGGCACCCTCTCCTCAACCAAGCGGCATGGCGTTGTCGCCCCTGTTCCGGAAGCGCTCTACCATGTCGCCAGAGATGGACGCAAATATGAG
>DAOTYZ010000087.1:0-6388 GCA_034434555.1 Candidatus Roseilinea sp. | reverse complement strand
TTAATTCCCGGGATGCGCTTGGTGATTCCGGGCGGCGTGAAGCCCTTTGTGCCCAAGGTGGTGCAGCCACAAGTTGTAAGCCGGCCTGCGCCTGGCAGGCGCTACGTGGGGCCGGCGCCCAGCTTCTTCGCCAGCGGGGCCTTTGCCTGGCCTACGCGCGGCTACATCTCGCAATACTTCCGAACATACCATCGCGGCCTCGACATCGCCAACGCAATTGGCACGCCCATCGCTGCGTCTGACGGCGGCTACGTGACCTTCGCCGGCTGGAGCAACGTCGGCTACGGATATATGGTCCAGATTGACCACGGCAACGGGTTCAGCACGCTCTACGCGCACCTCAGTCAGTGGTATGTCAGCCCTGGCCAGAGCGTCGCACGGGGGCAGATCATCGGGGCGATGGGCAGCACGGGCAACTCCACCGGCCCACATCTCCACTTTGAAATTCGCTATGGCGGCGTGCCACAAAACCCCCTGCTCTACTTGCCCTAGGGGACTGCCCATCACTCCTCGTCGCTCCTTTCATCTTGCGTTGGACGTGTCTACGCCCCCCGCGAAGTCACCAAACGCCCTGCCTCAGCGACCCCGCAGCGCTTCAGCCGAGCAGGGGCGGTTCGCGAACCGCCTCTGCTCTGGCGCTAGCATGATGAAGTCAGTGGACACAGCACGCCGTGCTGGCGCTCAGAATGACAGGATGGGGCAGGGCCTTGATGACCCCATGCGATGACCGCTGACCACGTCGAGGGCACGCGCCCCAAATCGTGAATGCAACCCCGCACCCTGCGCCACCCTCCGCGTTCGATACAATCTGCGAGAGAATCAAGAAAGGGAACCGTCTGTGTCATGACATCCGCTCCTGCTACCCTCCCCCGCATCATCGCTGCCATTCACCTTCTGCCCTCGCGCGAGTCGTTTCGGCCAGATGCCCAGCCGCTGAACAAGATCATCGAACACGCCCTGCTGCATGCGCAGATCGCGTATGACGGCGGCGTGCGCGCGTTTTACTATCAGGACGTAAACGACACGCCGATAGGCCCGCAGGTGGCCGAGCACACCGTGTCGCACATGACCGCGATCGGCAAGGAGCTGCGGCGCGCCTTTCCTGACGTGGCGTTGGGCCTTTGTCTGATGCAGAACAGCGGCAAAGAGTCCTTGGAGATCGCCCACGCCGTAGACGCACAGTTTGTGCGGATAAAGGTTTACATGGGCGCGATGGTGAGGGCCGAGGGCATCGTGCAAGGCGTCGCCTACGAAGCCATCCGCACGCGGCATCATCTCAACGCCGAGCACATCAAGATACTGGCCGATGTCTATGATCGGCTGGGCGAGCCGCTGGCGCCGATCCCGCTGCCGGAGATGTGTCGCCAGGTGGTAGAGTTTGGGCGGGCCGATGGCATCATCCTAACAGGCCGAACGCCTGAGCAGTCAATTCGCATGTTTGACGAAGTGCGTCCGCTGAAGTTGCCGGTGCCGCTGATCCTGGGCGGCGGCGTATCGGCCCAGGCGATGAAGTTCTTTGTCAAGCGCGCCGATCACTTCATCGTCCACGCTGCGTTCGTCCGACGCGGATTGCCCCCGCACAATGACGTGCCGGTGGAATGGGACGTTGAGCGGGTGCGAGAGATTGTCGCGCTGGCGCAGTGACGCTCATTTGTTGCGGCGGGCTGCGCACCGACTACATCATCCCATCCCGCGGCGAGCCGAGGCTGAACCAGATGGGCGGCAATGCCCTCTATGCAGCCGCCGGCGCGCGCCTATGGCAGCGGCCAACCGCCATCCTGGCCCGCATTGGCCAGAACTACCCACAGGCATGGTTGGCCGAGATGGCGCGCCTCGGCTTCGACACTCGCGGCATCCGCCTCATCCCCGGCGACCAGGACCACCGCACGTTCTACGCCTACCTGGACGACAACACCCGCGTAGATACCGAGCCGGCCAAGCACTTCGCCCGCCTGGGCTTGCCTCTCCCAGACGCGCTGCGCGGCTATATCCATTCCACCCCAGGCCAGGATGATCCTCATCAGTACGAACCCCTGGCCGTGACGCCGGACGACCTCTCGGCCTATATGCAGGCCCGTTCCGCCGAACCACCGCCGGTTGGCCTGCACATCGCGCCGATCAGCGTCCGCACCCAGCAATTGTTGCCGGCAGCGGCCCGCCGGCTGGGCATTGCCATCGTGAGCGCCGACCCTGGCGAACGCGCCATGCGCCCCGCCCTGCGGCCATACATCGAGGAGGTGCTGGCCCAGGTAGATGTCTTTATGCCCAGCGCGCAAGAGGCCGAGCAGTTCTTCGCGGACATGCCGGCGGTGTGCACACCGAAGCAACGCCTGCGTTGGTTCGCTGCGCGCGGCCCGCGCATCGCCGTGCTCAAGCTTGGCTCAGCCGGCGCGCTGATTTACGAGCGCACAAGCGACCGATTCTGGGTTGCGCCGGCTGTGCCGGTCAAGGTTGTGGATGTGACCGGCGCGGGCGATGCGTTCTGCGGGGGATTCTTGGCCGGCTTGGCCGGCCACTGTGATCCCGTGCGCGCGGCGATCAACGGCGCTGTATCGGCGTCGTTCGCCATCGAGGGTTACGGCCCTTACCCGCTCCTGGCTGCCGATGCCGAAGAAGCCCAACGCCGAGCGACGATGCTAAGCGCACAGATCACGTTGGCATAGATTTCACGCTTTTACATCCCTATGCTACGATTCTTTGCGTGACCGTTCAATCCTGCCCATTACCCAAAATGCACAGGCAAGAGAATAGCCGGCGAACAACACAGCCTCCGTCGTTCCTTCCCATCTTGGCCGCGGTGTTCACCGCCAAGCTGGGGTTAGGGTTGGCGTTGATTGCCTGGTCGCGCACGCAGGTCAACCATCACGTGCCATTGACGGCAGCGCTGCGCGGCGAGCTGATCCGATTTCGCGGTCGGCGCGCCGGTCAATTGGCATATTACGTTGCTGGCTCAACCTACAGCCCTCATCCCCCGCTCCTCTTGCTTCACTCGATCAATGCTTCAGGGTCATCATTCGAGATGAAACCGCTGTTCGAGCACTACGCCCAGACGCGGCGCGTGATTGCGTTGGACCTGCCGGGGTTTGGGTTCTCCGATCGGAGCGACCGACTGTATCGGCCAGCGCTGTTTCGCGATGCTATCCTGGACTTGATTGAGCAGGAGCTGGGGGGAACGCGCATAGACGCCGTAGCGCTCTCACTCAGCAGCGAATTTCTGGCGCTGGCGGCGCAATGCAAGCCGGCCTACTTTCGCTCGCTCAGCTTCCTATCGCCCACCGGCTTTAGCCGACGTAACCAAAGCCTGCGGGCCAACTACCTGCTCTGGTGGCTGTTGCGCTTGCCCCCCTGGCGACGCGCCCTCTATGACTTGCTCACGTCGCGGCCCAGCCTGCGCCTCTTCTTGCAAGCCAACCAGCGCACGCGCCTGAACCAAAGGTTGGCGGATTACGCCTACACCACCAGCCATCAGCCGCAGGCGGAGCATGCCCCGCTGGCGTTTATCAGCCTGCTGCTCTTCACGCCCAACATCTTTGCGGTCTACCGCAGCCTGCCTCACCCTTGCCTGGCCATCTTTGGTGAGGACGCTTTCTCGCGCTATGACCTGGTCGGCGCGCTGCGAGACAAGGCCAACTGGCGCGTGCTTCACCTGAAGCGAGCGGGGGCGTTGGTGCACTGGGACGCGCCGCACGCGGTCATCACAGCTCTGGATGAGCAGCTCGGTTAGCCGGCCAACATCGCAACGGACGCGCGAGATTGCTCGGCCAGCGGCGCATACATGTCTCGCACATACTGCTTGAGCATGCGACGGGTGCTGAAGCGCGGGGCGATGGTGGCGATGGATGCTTTGACGCGCTGTAACCAGCCGCGCGGAATGTAATCCTCATCCACATCGTAGTAGAGCGGGATGATCTGCTCTTCCAGTGTGCGGAACAGTGACTCGCAATCCTTGCGATCTTGCTGCTCGGGATCGGAGTAATGCTTATCCTCGCCGATCGCCCAGCCGTTCTTGCCATCATAGGCCTCACACCACCAGCCATCCAGGACGCTGAAGTTAATCGCGCCGTTGAGTGCGGCCTTCATCCCGCTGGTGCCGCTGGCCTCATAAGGCCGGCGGGGGGTGTTCAACCAAACATCCACGCCTTGCACCAGGTGACGAGCGACGTTCATGTCGTAGTCCTCAATGAAGACCATGCGGCCAGCGGTGCTGGCGTTCTTCACCACGCGATACAGCTCTTGAAGCAGGCGTTTGCCCGGCTCATCGTTTGGATGCGCCTTGCCTGCGAAGATGATTTGTATTGGGCGCGCCGGGTCATTGAGCAGCCTCAGCAGGCGGGGCACGTCGCGCAAGATCAGCGCGGCCCGTTTATAGGTCGCAAAGCGCCGGGCAAAACCTATCGTCAGGGCGTTTGGATCGATCAAGACGCCGCTGGCGATCGTCTGGACGGGGTGCTGACTATGGGTAACCCACTTGGCGCGCGCGCGCTCACGCATGAACTGGGCAAGCTTGCGCTTGAGATGCTTGCGCACGGCCCACAACTCATCGTCGGGAATCTCATAGATCAGCCGCCAGGTTGACTCATCATCGAGATGGTCGTACCAAGCTGGGCCGAGGTACTCATCGAAGAGCCGGCGCATCCTGCGGGCCAGCCAGGTGGCTGTATGCACACCATTGGTGATGTGCGAGATGGGCACAGGCTGATTGGGATACAGCCATTGCCACATCTCGCGCGCCACCTGACCATGGAGTTTGCTCACACCGTTCGCCTTGCTCGACATATACAGCGCCAGCGGCGTCATCCCGAAGAAGTCCTCCTCCGCGCCGAGGGCCATAAACGCTTCGCGGCTCAGGCCCAGCTCATGCCAGAAGCCGCTCAATTGCTGGTCGATCTGCCATTTCGGAAAGCGGTCATTGCCGGCGGGCACCGGCGTGTGGGTGGTGAAGACCGTGGTCCGGCGCACGTGCTCGCGCGCCTCAGCAAAGCTCATGCCCTGTTTCACCAACTCGCGGGCGCGCTCGAGCGTGCTAAAGGCCGAATGGCCTTCGTTCATGTGCCATACGGCAGGGTTGATCCCAAGCGCGCGCAAGGCGCGCACCCCACCGATCCCAAGCACGATCTCCTGGTTAATGCGGGTCTCGGGATCGGGGCTATATAAGCGCTGGGTGAGCACGCGATCTTTGGGCAGGTTCTCCGCCACGTCTGTATCCAGCAGGTAGAGGGACACATGGCCTACCTGGGCCTTCCATGTGTGAAAGTAAACACGCCGTCCAGGCAGCTCAACGCTCAGAATGAGCGGGGCGCCGGTTGCGTCAGTCACCTGAATGATCGGCAACTCATTAAAGTTAAGATGCTCGTAGTCCGCCTCTTGCCAGCCGTCTTCCGTGATGCGTTGGCGGAAGTAACCGTTGAGGTACAGGAAGCCAACGCCAACCATCGGCAAGCCCATGTCGCTGGCCTCCTTTAGGTGATCAGCCGCCAGCACGCCCAAACCGCCGGCATACATCGGCAGCGCTTCGGTCAGGCCGAATTCAAAGGAGAAGTACGCCACCATCGGGTGACCGTCCGGCGCATCACCGTTCCAATACGGGAGTTGACCATCTCGGCCAGGATTGTTGCGCATATAGGTGTCGAAGGCGGCAACGACGCGGTCGTAGCTATCCAGGATGCGCCGGTCGGCAATTGCCTCGGCCAGGCGACTGCGCGAAAGCTGGCGCAACAGGCGCACGGGGTTGTGGTTCACGGATTCCCAAAGCACAGGATCTAGGCGCATGAACAGATTCTGCGCCTCCGGTGACCAAGTCCACCACAAGTTGTATGCGATCTCGCCCAACCGTCGCACGCGGCGAGGCAGCGAGTCGCACAGCGACTCGATAACAACTTCAGACACAAGAAGCCTCCATTTACAAATTGCTCCGCTGGCGGGCAGGTGAAATGAGTGCGATTGCTCCGCTCAGGGAGACAAGCTCGCACGTTAACGAGTGTTTACTTGTAAACCAGTTAACGCAGAGGATTATATCTCCTGCTGGGGTAAACGGAGGCGCGGTATTTTGCCGGCCTTTTCAGCTCTGGCGATGAACGGGGCGTGCTCAACTTTGGGGTGACTTGGCTCACCGACATTTAAACCGCACGAGGCACAGAGAAATGACCTTTGCGTCCTTGGCGTCTCTCATGTTTCTTGTATCGCCTTAAAGTGGCGCACTCCCGATCAACGCACCTCATGAGCGTCAGACTTGGCGCGCCCTAGAAACGATTGAAGGCCAGGTCACGCCGGCGCGACCTGGCCTTCAACCGGACCTGGGTGCATTGAACTAGCTCTTGCGCTGGCAGGTGTTAATGCCCAGCGGGGCGTAGAGCGGGCAGAACCCGACCAGGCTGGTGAGCACGAACGC
>DAOTYZ010000086.1:0-11753 GCA_034434555.1 Candidatus Roseilinea sp. | reverse complement strand
CCAAAGCGGCCTGCCCGGAATGCACCGTGCTGTTCGGCGGGCTGGCCTTCTACGCCAACCCGACCTTCTACACGCAGGTGATTGACCTGCTGCGCGCCGACCCCGCCGCGCCGGCGCACAACTACTTCTTCGACGTCACCTCGCTTCACCTCTATAGCCGTTCATCCAGCCTGTTCGACGTGACGCGGACGGTGCGCGATGCGATCCGCGCCCGCATCCCCGATCGGCCGATTTGGATCACCGAAAGCGGCGTGCCGGTGTGGGATGACTTCAGCGTGAATCCCGGTGGCGCGCCTTACATCTGGTCGGCGCGCCAGACGGAGGCCGCCTCGTTCGTCTTGCAAGCCTACGCCAACGCGCGCCTGGCCGGCGCGGAGCGCTACTTCTTCTTCCGCGCCAGCGACGACTGGTGCGACAAGAACGGCAACGGCCACTGCAACGACGCCGGCATAGACTACGGCATGCCCGAACTCTACGGCCTGGTCCGCGATGCGCTCACCCTCCGTCCGGCCTACACCGCTTACCAGATCGCCAACACCTATTTGATCTCGCCGACCTGGATCAGCTACTGGAACTACACCAACGGCGTCCGGCGCGTGACGTTCTGGGGCACGCCGCACGGCAAGGTCAGCGTGTTCTGGAACACGACGCCGACGACCACGCAGGTGAGCCACGCCGCCATCCTGCCCACCGCCACGCGGATTGACCAGGCAGGGGCGACCCAGACCATCGCCGCCGGCGGCGGGGTGTACACGCTGACGATGCCCGGCGCGACGGCCAACAACGGCCTGTCGTCTTCCGATTACATCATCGGCGGCCACACCCTGTTGCTTATCGAAGCCGACACCGTGCCACCGCCGACGATCACGCTTCAGCTCACCGCCACCTCGCCGCTCACGTTTGCCCTGAGCTGGGCGGCCAGCGATGCGCAGACCGGCATCCTGGGCTACGATGTGCATCGCCGCGCCGCCGGCAGCGCCGACTGGACGCGCTGGCTGACGCGCACGACGGCGACCAGCGCGCGCTTCACTGCGCCAAACGAGGGCGAGTGGTGCTTTCGCGCGCGGGCTTGGGACCGCGCCGGCAATCTCAGCCCATGGGCCGAGCGCTGCGCGTCTTACACACAGGCGGCCCGCCTGGTCGTGACCGAGGTGTTCGGCGACGCCGATCGGGACGGCATGCGCGGCCCTGATGAATCGCTCATCAGCGCCACGCTGCGTTGGCGCACCCTGGCCGGCGCGGACGTGGTCTCGCCCACCCTTGATCACCGGTGGACGGTCAGCGCGGTTGTCCCGCTGGGCCGCTACATGCTCGAAGCCTGGCCACCGCCCGACAGCGGCTGGCTGCCGCGCGCGATCAGCCTGACCGTGAGCGCTGCACCTGGGGAATGGGTGATCACCCAGTCGGTGGCGCTGCCGCCCAGCCACACCAGCGTCTTCATCCCGCTGGTTTATGGCGAGTAGGCGCGGCTCGCCGGCAGGCGAAAGCTCAGCCAGGTGCCCAGGGCGGCCAATGCCGCCACCAGCGCGAACATGACCGCATATCCCGCCGGCGCCTGCCCGCTCGCCGAGAGCGCGTCCAGCCAAGCACCGCCCAGCAAGGGCGAGAGGGCGACCACGCCGCCCAGCGTGTTGATCACGCCGACGTACATCGCGCGGTGGCGCTCCGGCGCGTTATCCAACAGATAGCCCACCGGGCCGAGCATCAGCGAGTGCTCAATCGCCCCGCGCAGGGCAAAGATGATGACGAAGCCGGCGATCACCACCGCCGGCGACGCGCGCAAAACCGGCCCCAAGAGGGCAAAGGCCAGGGCCAACGCCGGCGCAGCGAACTGCATCGCGGCGGCCGAACGCACCACGCTCAGCGCCGTGAAGCGCTCGGCCAGCCAGCCAAAGGCCGCGATGCCCACGATGCCGCCGACGATCAGCGCGATGTTCACCACGCCGGTGATTGCATCGCCCAGCCCGAACTGCTCCTTGGCGAAGACCAGGTAGAACGAGGCCGCCATCAGCTCGATGCCGGTGAGCACCCGCACGACGAGCACGCGGCGAAAGATGCCGTCGCTGCGCAACGCCACCTTCAGGCTGGAGAGGAAGTCCACCTGCTGGGCGTGGGCATGCTCGGCCTCGGTCATCGGCAACTCGCGCAACAGGCTGATGATCGCCAAGGAGATCGCCATGGCGACCCATGCGCAGCCGAAGATGAAGGCGTAGTTCTGCGGGAAGGGCAAGCCATCGGGCTGGAGGACGCGCTCGACGATCAAGCCGGCGCCGATGCCCAGCACGCCGCCGACGACCTGGCCGATCGAGACCACCCGCGCGCGGACGCGCGACGAGAGCGCGCGGCTGAGCATGTCGAACCAGGCCACGCCGGCCACTGCATCGCACACATTGAAGAGCGCCAGACAGCCCACCAGCACCCAGACCGTCAACATCGGGGCCTGTGCCTGCGTGATCAATAGCCAAAGCGCCATCAGCAATAGACCGTTGCGCCCGACCAAGCTGGGGATGATCAAATAGGGCTTCTGCCAGCGCTTGCCGCGCACCAGATGCGCTGCCACGAGCTGCGGCAGGAACCAAGTCACCGACCAGGTCATGCCCACCACCCCGATTAGCGTCTTGTCCTCGGTGAGCTGCGAGGCCAGCCCCACCAACACGGTCGTCGGCGGGATGAAGTAGGTGCCGACCATGAACGCGGCGATGTCGCCGACGAAGGCGAGGGCGTTGCGCGGCGCATCTAGAGGAACGGGCGGGGCGACTTTGGACTCGATGATCGCAGCCACAGCACGGCATCATACGCGAACAAGATGATGCGCCCATATAATCCCAACGCGATGGGCAAAACCTTCGCCGAGAAAGCCCTGGCGCGCGCGGCCGGCAAAGCCGAGGTGAGCGCCGGCCAGATCGTGGATGCACGACCCGACCGCGTGTTGAGCCACGACAACACCGCGGCCATCTACCGCCTGTTCCGGCAACTGGGCGTTGAGAAGGTCAAGCATCCTGAGCGGCTGTGCATCACGCTCGATCACGCTGCCCCGGCCCCCACCACTCAGCACGCCCAAAATCACGCCGAGGTGCGCGCGTTCGTTCGCGCGCAGGGCGTGCGCCACTTCTTCGAGGTCGGGCGCGGCATCTGCCATCAAGTGCTGAGCGAAGAGGCGCTGGTGCTGCCGGGCATGACCATCCTCGGCGCCGATTCGCACACCACGCATTTTGGCTGGCTGGGCGCGTTCGGCGCCGGCATTGGCCGCAGCGAGGTGGCCGCCCTCTGGGCCACCGGTGAGCTGTGGCTGCGCGTGCCGGAGAGCATGAAGGTCGTCCTAACGGGTCAACTGCCCCCGTGGGTCACGACCAAGGACTTATGCCTCAAGTTGATCGGCGACCTGGGTCAGGACGGCGGTCTGTATCGCTCGGTGGAGTTTCACGGCGACGCCATTCGGGCGCTCAGCCTGGATAGCCGCATGGTCATCCCCAACATGATGGCCGAGTTCGGGGCCAAGAACGCCTACCTGCCGCCGGATGAAGCAGTGTTTGGCTATCTTGAGCAGCGCCTGCGCCGGCGCCGGCAGGCAGCCCAAGCCCAGGGCGACGCCGACGAGATGCGCACGCTGGATGCGCAATTGGAAACGCTGCGCAGCGCCGCGCTCTACCCCGACCCCGATGCGCAGTATGTCTCTGAGTGCCGCTACGATCTGAGCGCGCTGGAGCCGATGGTGGCCCAGCCGCACCGCGTGGACAACGTCGCACCGGTCAGCGCGGTGCGAGGCCGGCCCGTGCATCAAGCCTGGCTGGGCACGTGCACCAACGGCCGGCTGGAGGACATCGCGGCGGCCTGCGAGGTGCTGCGCGGGCGGCGCGTGGCGCGCACGACGCGCCTGCTTTGGACGCCCGCTTCGTCCGAGGTGTTACAGGAGGCGCTGCGGCTGGGCTACGCCGCGATCTTCCTGGAAGCCGGCGGGGTGATCGGCACGCCGGGCTGTGGCCCGTGCATGGGCAATCACATGGGCGTGCCGGCCATCGGCGAAGTCACGATCAGCAGCGCCAACCGCAACTTTCGCGGACGCATGGGCACCCGCGACGCTGAGATCTACCTGGCTTCGCCGGCGGTGGTGGCGGCCAGCGCAGTGGTCGGCGCGATCGCCGACCCGCGCGAGGTGGTGCAAGGGTAAGTCGCCGGACGCTATTCCATTCTCCTGAGACGTTGGGGGCGCGCTTCGGCGGATTGCGCAGGGTTAGGCGTGAGCGGCTTCGAGGAGCTTGGTTGGGTGGGAGTTCAGGCGCTTCGCTGGCCCCGCGAAGCCACACATGCCCAACCCTACTAAGGCAAGGCGCTTGGTGGCTGCGCGGGGGGCGTATCGCCGCGTCGCCCCTGCACAACTATTTGGAGCGTCGGCGTTACTGGCGATCGGATGGCAGGCTGAACGCGAGCGGGAACTCCAGCACCTGACCGCTGCGCTGGTCGGTCACGAGCAACACGCTGCTGCTCGCCTCTATTCCCACCGGCAGGCTCTCGGGGTCGAGGGCAACCGCCGGCAGCTCCAGCGGCGAGCCGGTGAGGGTATAGGCCAACACCTGGCCGGTGCGCGGGCTGGTGACGAACAGCGTGTTGTTTGCGATGGCCAAGTAGGGCTTGTGGTCCACCGCCTGCAAGGTCGCCACGTCCATGCGAGACTCGTCCCAGGCCGCCACCTGCCATGCGCGCAGGTAGCGAAAGTCGGGGTCGAAGACTTGGATGCGGCGGTTCCACACGTCGGCGATGTAGATGTTCCCGGCGGCGTCCACCGCGATCCCCACCGGCTCGTTCAGTTGGCCTGGGCCGCTGCCGGCGCTGCCGAACTGAGCGATGAAGTTGCCAGATCGATCGAAGACTTGCACGCGCTTATTGCCGGTGTCGGTGACCAGCAGGCGACCCTGACGGTCGAAGGCAATGTCGCGCGGGCCGAAGAACTGCGTGTCCGTCCCGAAGCCGGGCTGGTCGGTCGCGCCGGGCCGCCCCCAGCTCAGCAACAGGTTGCCGTCTGGGTCAAACTTCTGGATGCGGTGGTTAAACGTGTCGGCCACGTAGATGAAGCCCTCTTCATCCACGGCGATCCCCCACGGCTCGTTGAACTTGCCGGGCTGCCCCCCGGGGCCGCCGAAGGCCCGCACCAATTGTCCGGCGGCGTCGTAGTGGAAGACGCGGTTGGCGCGGCGGTCCACCACGAAGCGCGCGCCGTCGCGGCCAAGCGCCAGGCCGGCCGGCTGCTGGAGGCGCAAGGCGGGCGGCTGCGCGCCGGCGGCCAGCGTGCCAACCCGATACTCCCATACCTGCTCGGCGATGTCGCGGCGGATGAAGAGCGAGAAGCGATGGCTGGGCGACCAGTTCTCCGGCCGCAGCGAGGTCTTGCCGAAGAGCTTGGCATACGGCTCGAAGTTCCGGTTGAAGGCGATCTCCCACAGCGCAGCGCGGGCCTGCGGGTGAAACAGCGAGTAGCTCAGCCGCTCCCAGGTCAGGTCGAAGTAATCCTGCATCGGCCACCAGATCATGATGTAGTCGAAGCGCAGGTAGTTCTCGAAGAGCGCGTCGTTGATCTGGGCGAACTGGGCGTCCTGCTCGCTGGCGATGATGGCGTGGAAGCTCTCGTAGTCGGCGGGGAGCTGGCCGCCGAGATACTGACTGCCCGGGCGCAGTTGCATGTACCAGGAGAAAGGCCAGCTCGTCTCTTGCGTATAGCCGACGCGCAGGGGCGCGGCCCCGCCGATCCGCCGGCGCAATTCGTCAATCTGCTCCAGCGCGAGCTTCACGCCGGGCGCGCCGTGCGCGTAGAAGAGAAACTCGCGGGTGTAGTCATAGTTGATATAGCTGGCCAGGACGGCCGTGCGCACCGTGAGCAGGCTGAGCACACCCCCGGAAGCCAGGATGAACGCCGGCAGCGCCGTGCTGTTCGCCAGCCGGCCCAGCGCATAACCAGACACCCCCAGCGCGATCGCGGCGACCGCGAATCCAAGCAGCCACGCAACCACTTCGCTGGTCGCTTTGTCGGCCAGGTCCATGCCGCCGAGCAGCGACAAGGCCCGGCCAAACAACAGCGCGGTGAGCACGGCCAGGCCGGCCACGCCCAGCCAGCGGGCCGGCAAATGCGCCGCCGAGGCAAACGCCCGACTGAGCTGTTGGACGAACCAGCCGGCCAGGAAGGCCAACGGCAAGGCAAAGTGCACGATCAACCACGGCATCTTCTCGCCCGCGATCGTGTAGGTCAGCCAGGTCCCGACGACCCACCAGGCGAGGAAGAGCGGGAAGCGCTGCCGATGCAGAGCGGCGAACAAGGGTAGCGGGGCGCGGGCTGCCGGGATCAGCCGCCCGGCCAACAGCGCCATGCCGCACAGCGCGCCGGCCAGGGCGGTGTACTCATACATCGGCACAAATAGGAAGTAGTAGTACCAGGGCTGGTTGCCGCGCTGCACATCCTGCTGCGCCATCCAGTAGCCCAGTTGGCCGACGAAGCCGGTCCCCAGGCCGCTGAGGTTGGTGAAGACCGTGGTGAACAGGGTGATGGTGATAGCGAGGAAGACGGCGGCGACCGCCGGCCAGCGCCGCACGTCCCAGGCCAACCCAAGCGCGATTGCGATCACGATCAGCGCCAACGCCATGGCGAACATGGTGGTGACCACCTGGGGGTTGGTCTGGAGGTTGGCCATGTTGCCCAGCGCGTTCACCGACACCAACTCCTGGCCGCGAAAGAGCTGCCAGATGCGGTTCTTGATGAGCAGCATCGCCGGCGACCCCATGAACATCGTGGTGGTCACCAGGACGATGATCAGGTCGAAGGCCGGCGCTGCGCGCGCCGGGCCGCGCAGCCAGCGGCCAAAGGCCGCACGGTAGAGGACGAACAAGCCGGCGCTCAGCGGGGCGGCCAGGAGCAAAAAGACCGCGATGTAAACCACCAGCCGCAGATCACTGAGCAGCGTCGCCAGTCCACCCCCGAGCAAGCCCAGCGCGCCGGCCAGCAGATCGCTGAGCAGCGAGAAGAGGATGCTCAGGCCGACCATCAGGAAGGCGGTCAAACCGCCCAGGCCGACCAGAGCCAGCGCGTCGCGCGCCTGCCGGCGGGCGCGATACAACTGCCAGAGGGCCAGCGGGGCCAGATAGATCATAAAGAGGGCCACGGCCAGAAACGAGGTCGCCTTGTCTGCGGCGTGCAGGGCCAAGACCGCCGACAGGCCGATCAGCCAGGCAGGCCGGCGATCTTCCAGATAGCGCCAGACGGACAAGACGGTCAGCGTCATCCAGACCAGGATGAACGCTTCCTGGCGGATGTAGCGCGCGTAATAGAGGATGGACGGCGAGATCAACAACAAAAAGGCGACCGTCAGCGCGCCGACCCGACCCAGCCAGCGGCGAAACCAGTAGGGCAAGACCACCAGCACGACGCCGAAGATCGCCGTGGGGATGCGCGAGGTGAAGTCGTCTGCGCCGAACAGGAAGTAGCTCAGCGCGGTGACGTGAAAAAGGAACGGGCCGTGCATCAGCGGGGTGTGTTGGTAGCCCTTGCCGGTCGCCAGTAGATAGGAGAAGTAGGTGTGCAGCGATTCATCGTGGCTCATCACCCGCGCCCCTAGGTCGTAGAAGCGCGAGAGGATGGCCACGATGACGAACAGCAGGTAAAGCGCGCGCTCCCAGGTCAGCGCAGCCAGCAAGGGCGCGTCCAGCCAGGCGACACGCGCTGAAGGGCGTTCAGGCTGACCGATCATCGGATGCCGCCTCCTCGTCTGGCGATGTCGTCGCGCAGCCAGAGCACCCAGCGTTCGCTCTGTAGGTTGCGGACCTCGCGGAAGGCCAGCCAGCGCGCCAGGCCCAGGCAGTCAAACCCGCCTTGCGGCAGCGGGGAGCAGCTTAGCTCGCTGAGGGGCGCGCGGACGATGATCTCACGGCTGCTGCCGACGAAGCGGCCAAACGCCGGCGGTTGCCTCGCCGGCGGCGTCAGCACCAGCCCGGCCGCGGTTGGCTGATCGCTGTATGTGACGTTGCGCTGTCCGCGCAAGGCCCAGCGCAGCGCCGGCGGCGCTTCGCCCACTACCTGGACCGCCAACGCATCCGGCTCGCCGGTCACCCGGATGCTGATCTGGCGCAGGTCATGACGCAGGGCCGCCAGCCCCAGCGCGACCGCGTCACGCCGATAGGCCTCGCCTGGATGATCAGACCGCGCGAGGTTCATCTGCCAGCCGGCGCCCAGGGTATAGACCATCAGGAGGGCGCTGCCCGCACTTGCGATGTTGGCGAGCGGCAGGCGGTAGTCGCCGCTTGCCCAGCCCAGGCTGGCAGCCAGCGCAACAAGCAACGTCATCGCCACGGGAGGGGTCAGCAACCACTCGCTGCGCCCCTGGCCGGCGTATTGAATAACGCCCAATCCGGCATACGCAAGCATCACCACGGCAATGCCCCACATCCAAGACGGGCGCATGGCCATCTCGCTCACAAGCGCATCATACACACCGGCGGCCAGGCCGGCCGCGCCGACCACCACCGGCAGGAGCGCTGCTGCGTCGGAACCAAGCCCGATGGACACAGAGATCGCCCCGCCGATGACCCAGGTGAGCCAGGCCAGGGCATCGCGCGTTGGCCGGCGGACGAAGCTCAACGGTGCACCGAACAAGATCAACGGCTCGCTGATCAACAGGCCCAGGATCAGCCTGATGGGGGAGAGCGCGTCCGGCGGCGGGGAGAACCACCGCGTGAAACCATAGAACGCATCACCCAGGCCCGGCGGGCGCAACAGCAGGCCGGTCGCAGCCAGCAGGAAGCCCAGCAGCGCCGCCGGCCAGGCGCGGATCATCGCTGCGGGTGAGGCGCCTGCGACCAGCGCGGCGAGCAGGCTGATCGCCGCCGGCGCAAAGGCATCGCTGCCCGTAGCCAGCAAGAGGCCGAAGGCCACTGCCGCCGGCCACGGCCGATTGTCGCGCCAGGCCAATTGCGCGGCCAACGCCAGCGCCCAGGCCAGGATGGCGCCGCCGGACTGGCGGGCGACGAACCAGGCCGTCGGCGAGAGCGCCAGCAGCGCACCCATCAGCAAGGCGGGCCGTCGGCCCAGCGAAGCGCGGGAGGCCATCGGCAGCAGGCAAAGCGCCACGCCGGCCAGCGCAGGCAACAGCCGCGCCCAGGCGTCGCCTGCGCCGAGGAGGGCAAACGTCGCCATCTGTGCGTTGCCGAGCAGCGGATTAGGCAGCACAACCGGCTCGCCGCGCAGGGCAGCCAGCGCCAGCAGCGCCGACGCTGCTTCGGCGTTGGTCAGCGGCGCATCCAGGCGCGCCAGGCGTAGCGCGCCGGCCAGCAGTGCCAAGGCGCACCACAGGGCGTCTTCGCGCGTGATCCGCTGCATATCCCACCGCGCGCACCGGCGCGTGAGGTCAACCGGATAAGTTCAAACGTGCCTTCACGACGGCTTGGATGTGCGCAGCGACCTGGTCGGGTGAGGCGGAGGCATCAACGACAACCCAGCGGTCGGGTTGCTCAGCAATGAGCTGGTGATAACCAGCCCGCACGCGCCGATGGAACTCGATGGACTCCGCGTCCATGCGATTCACCTCCTCGCCGCTGGACCTGCGGCGCGCCAGGGCGCGCTCTGGGTCAATGTCAAGGTACAGCGTGAGGTCAGGTTGGAGGCCGTGCGTGATCGCGTGTAGCAGGGTGCGCAGAAAACCCAGGTTCAGGCCGCGGCCATAGCCCTGATACGCCAGGGTGCTATCGGCAAAGCGGTCGCTGAGGATCACGCTGCCGTTCTGTAGATGTGGACGCACTTGCTCGGCCACGAGCTGGGCGCGCGAGGCACAATAGAGCATCAGCTCAGCCCACACGTCCATCTCAGCGTAGGTCTGGTCGTGTAGGATGGTGCGGATGGCATCTCCCAGGCGCGTGCCGCCAGGCTCGCGCAAGGTCAGCACATCCCGGCCATGGGTGCGCAGCCACACAGCCAGGCGCTGTACTTGGGTCGTCTTGCCGCTGCCGTCTAGTCCTTCAAAAGAGATAAACATGGTCAGCTATGTTGCTCGAATGTGAGGGGTGATGTTACTCGCGAAAGATGCGCACGCGGCGCATGGGTTCCTTGCCATAGGAATGGGAGAGCAGGTTCGACTCGCGGGCGAGTTGATGTTGCTGGCGGCGAATGAAGGCGTTCTGGGGCGAGAGTTCAACGACGCGCTCGCCGGCCAGCACGCGCTGGATCGCCTCCTCGGTCTCGCGGATCGCGCTCTCGTAGGAGGTCGTCTCCGGGTCGGCCAGGCCGAATAGATCAGCCAGGCAGCTCTCCATTTGCGCCACCGAGTTGGAGCGCAAGACGTAGATCGGCACGTTATCCTGCTCCGCCTCGACAATCGTGCGCGGGCGCTGGCGATAGTAGGCCTTGGTGGTGATCAGCACGTCAGCATCATCCAGGCCATCCACGAACTCGGCGCTCACGCCGAGCTGGCGAGCCGCCTGCTTCAGCCTGTGCTTGGAGACGCCAAAGACGTACAGGCGCATGGACCTGGCATGGCCGAGCACCCTGCCGAGCGCGCTGCCTGGCGATGGCTCATCCTGCTGGTCTGGGCGCGCGATGGTCATCTCGCCCGTGCCTGCGGTGCGCAGCGTGGGCAGCAACTCAGCGCCGCGGTCGCGCTGTGCATCTTGGCGCGCCTGGCGCAGATGCAGCTCGGCGGCCACGCGCTCATCCTCGCGCGAGACGCGCACGCGCTCGCTGCGCATGTTGCCCTGTTCATCCCAGTAGCGCAGCTCAGCCACCACCGGTCGGTTGCGCAAGAGCGCATCCACCGACTCGCTGACGTTGTGATGGACGAGCAGATGATGGCGGTCGCGGATCTCGATCAGCATATCAAAGGTAGGCGGGGCGCGGCGCTCCAGCACGGTCTTCTGCGTGCCGCGCCGGCGGGCCTCTTCATCAGAAAGGGTCACGCTCTCAATGCCCCCTATCAGGTCGTTGAGCGTGGGGTTCACCATCAGGTTCTCGATGGTCTGGCCGTGCGCAGTGCCGATCAACTGCACGCCTCGCTCGGCAATGGTGCGGGCGGCCTCCGCTTCCTGCTCGCGGCCGATCTCGTCAATGACGATGACTTGCGGATTGTGGTTCTCGACGGCTTCGATCATGACCTCATGTTGACGGCTGGGGGTCGAGACTTGCATGCGACGGGCGCGGCCAACAGCCGGATGAGGGATGTCGCCGTCGCCGCCGATCTCGTTCGACGTGTCCACGATCACCACGCGCCGGGTCTCGGCCAGGACGCGCGCGGCCTCGCGCAGCATGGTGGTCTTGCCGACGCCGGGCTTGCCGAGCAGCAGGATGCTCTTGCCGCTGGTGATGATGTCCTCAATGATCTGTAGGGTGCCATAAACCGCGCGGCCCACACGACAGGTCAACCCGACCACTTCGCCGCGCCGGTTGCGAATGGCGGAGATGCGGTGCAACGTGCGCGCGATGCCGGCTCGATTGTCCTCGTCGAAGCTGCCGATGCGCCCAAGGACATAGCTCAAATCCTCGCGGCAGATTTCAGTATCGCGCAGGACGAGCGACTCCTCACGCCGAGCGAGGCCGTGTAGATCGCCGCTCGCTTCGGCGCTCACATAGCGCGACTCAGGCAGTCGGCCCAAGTCCATGACAACTTCTATCAGGTCGTTGAAGCGTCCGATGCGACGGATGGCTTCTGAGATTGAAGGTGGCAGAACACTTAGAAGAGAATCCAGGTCATCAGTGATTCGCAGTTCTCGCATAGTCGTGCGCGCCCAGA
>DAOTYZ010000085.1:0-3083 GCA_034434555.1 Candidatus Roseilinea sp. | reverse complement strand
ACCGTCGCCTACGACCGCGGCCCGAAGTTCCGCGCCTACGAGCGCGCCGGCGTGCGCGAGCTGTGGCTGATTGACCCTTATGGCCCGGCGGGCACCGAGTTCTACCAGCGCGCCGGCGAGGCCTTCAAGCCGGTGATGCCGGACGCGGACGGCGTCCTCCACGCCGTCGCCCTGCCCGGCTTCAAACTCAACGTGGGCTGGCTGTGGCCGAGCGACAAGTTCATCCCCGTGCGCGAGGCGCTCCGGGCGATGGGCCATGCCTGAGCAGTGCTTAACGGTGCCCGGCTTCTTCTGTCTATACTCAAAGCGATCGTATGTCCATCCCTGAGCATCTGGAGGCGACGGTCAAAAATCTGCCGGCCCTGCCCGGCTGCTATCTGTTCTATGACCAGCGCGGCGAGGTGATCTACGTCGGCAAGGCGGTCAACCTGCGCAGCCGCGTGCGCTCCTACTTCAACCTCAACACCTGGGTCGCCTCGCCCAAGACCGCCCGCTTGGTCAAAGAGATCGCGCGCATCGAGGTGGTGGTGCGCGGCAACGAGCTGGAGGCGCTGATCCAGGAGGCCGAGCTGATCAAAAAGCACCGCCCGCGCTACAACATCCGGCTCAAGGACGACAAGCGCTACCCCTATCTCAAGGTCACCTGGCAGGACGACTTCCCTACCGTAGTGGTCACCCGGCGCATCGAGCGCGACGGCGCGCGCTACTATGGGCCGTATAGCAGCGCCAAGGCGGTCTATGCCACCCGCGATGCGCTGCGCAAGATGTTCCCCTTCCTGAGCTGCGACCGCGTGATCACTGGCCACGACACGCGCGCCTGCCTGTACTACGACATCAAGCTGTGCAGCGGCCCGTGCATCGGTGCGATCAACCGCGCCGAGTACCGCGCCAACATCCAGCGCCTGTGCGACTTCCTGGAGGGCAAGAGCGACCAGGTGATCGCCGACGTGCGCGCGCGGATGGAGGCAGCCGCCCGCGCGCTCCAGTTCGAGCGGGCCGCGGAATACCGCGACCAACTGCGTGCCCTGGAGCATGTGGTCGAGAAGCAGCGCGTGATCAGCAGCGCCGGCAGCGACCAGGACGTGATCGCCTTCGCCCGTGACGAGGGCGAGACCTGCGTGCAAGTGCTGTTCATCCGCGGCGGCAAGCTGCTGGGCCAGGAGTACTTCGTGCTCGACGGCGCCGAGGGCGAGGACGACCAGGCCGTGCTGGACGCCTTCCTCAAGCGCTTCTACGACGAGGCCGCCTACGTGCCGCCGGCGGTGCTCCTGCCGGCTCAGGTGGAAGAGGCGCACATCATCGAACGATGGCTGCGCCAAAAGCGGGGCGCAGCCGTGCAAATTCGCCCGCCTCAGGGCGAGGCGGACATCAGCCTAATTGAATTGGCCCGCCAGAACGCCCAGGAGCAACTGGCCATCCTAAAGGCGCAATGGCGCGAGGACACCCTGCGCCAAGAGGCCGTGCTGCGCGAACTTCAAGAAGCGCTCGACCTGCCGCGCCCCCCCACCCGCATCGAATGCTACGACGTGAGCAACACGCAAGGGACGGCAGTCGTCGGCAGCATGGTGGTGTTCGTCCACGGCGTGCCTAAGAAGAGCGACTATCGCCGTTTTAACATCCGCGAGATAGCCGGCCCGAACGACTTCGAGAGCCTGCGCCAGATGCTGCGCCGGCGCTTTCAGCGCTGGCGTGACGCCCAAACGCGCAGCGACGAACGCCCGGCCCCCGGCAGGCGCCAAGACTTAAGCTGGACGATTCTGCCCGACCTGGTGCTGATTGACGGCGGCAAGGGACAGTTGAGCGTCGCTGTGGAAGTGCTGCGCGAGTTCGACCTGGCCCATATCGTGCCGGTTGCGGCGCTGGCCAAGCAGAAAGAGGAGATCTTCCTGCCCGACCGCGAGGCGTCCATCCTGCTGCCGCGCGACGCCCAGGCGTTCTACCTGGTACAGCGCATCCGCGACGAGGCCCACCGCTTCGGCTTGGCCGGCCACCGCCGCCAGCGCGAGAAGATCGGCCTGGCGTCTCAACTGGACGCCCTGCCCGGCGTCGGGCCGGCCCGCCGGCGCAAGCTGCTCGCCGCCTTTGGCTCGCTGGAGGGCATCCGCGCTGCGGACGTGGAAGCGCTGAGCAAGGTCGTGCCGCGCAAGGTGGCCGAGATGATCAAGGACGGGCTGGGGACGGGATAGCGCGCAGCGCGTTCGCGCAGAGAGGCGAGCTTCGGCAGGCTATCGCTGCTGGTGCGCTCGTCGCTGCGCCTGCTGAACGGGCGCGTTTACCAATAGGGGTAACCGCTCGCGGCTGCCTGCTGGGAAAGCAAAGGGTGGGCGACGGCAGTGCCGTTGCCCACCCAAAGTTTAGCGATGAACGCAGCCCGCTAAACGCTACTTGCGCCCATCCCTGAGCACCTGGCGCACCTCGCGCACCACCACATCAGTGGGTGTGTTCATGCCATAGGCCAGCCGCCAGCGCCCCTGCGCGTCTAGGACGAACGTATCGCCGCTGTGGTCCACCGTGTAGCGCGCCTTGTTGCCCACGCGGTTAGACCGGAAGTGCGCCCCATACTCCAGCGCGATCAAGCGCACCTGGTCTTCCGGTCCGGTGAGGCCGATGAAGGTCGGGTCGAAGATGCGCAAGTGGCGCCGCAGTTGCTCCGGCGTGTCGCGCGTCCCGTCCACGCTGATGAAGACGAAGGCGACGTGCTCAGCGTCCTGGCCCAGCGCAACCTTGACCTTGCGCATGTCGCTGAGCGCCAGCGGGCAGATGTCGGGACAGTTGGTGTAGCCGAAGAAGATCAACACGACCTTGCCCCGCAGGTCGCTCAGGCGCGTCGTGCCGCCCTGAGCGTTGGTCAGCGCAAAGTCCGGCATGGGGCGCGGCGGGGTGAGGTAGGCGACTGGCACGGAAGGCTGGATGGCCGTGCGGTTCGCCTCGCCCATGAGGTAGCCTGCGCCGGCCATGGCCGGAAAGGTGAGCGCCACGAGGCCGGCAGTGGCCAGGCTGAGCCTGGTTGATGGGCGAATCAACAACAGGCTCGCGGAGAGCAAGCCAAGCGCCCCAGCGATCAGGAGCAACGGCGCCGTCAT
>DAOTYZ010000084.1:0-4419 GCA_034434555.1 Candidatus Roseilinea sp. | reverse complement strand
AGTAGATGTTTTGCCGCGTCTGGCAAGTCCGACAAAGGTCTTGTGATGATGGATGCGCGGATTCTTGTACACGGCAAGTGTGGTTGAGTCAATGAAGGTGATGCCTGTGCATGTGCCCAAGCAGACACAGCGCAGGTAAGTGGCACGATAACTGAAGGGATGAGCTCAACAGGAGCTGACCAGGCCTGGAAATTCACTGCCTAGGTGTGTCATGACGTGCTCGAGGTAGAAGTTGCGATAGTTGGACTGATGAAAGTGTATGAGGATGGTCATAATCTCGCTCATGCATAAGCTCACGCGCGGGCGACGGGCTGAAAGTTGTTCCAGTGAGGCAGTGCAAAAGTCATCGACGTGGCAGAACAGCTCGAGTAAACTATCCATTGGGGCTCTTTGGAGGCTTGTTTGCTGTCAGCACAAGTCTTAGAGCCCCGCTTGACCTCGTGTAAATCCGAACTGACGTTACTAGCATCCAGAAGAACTGTCTAGCGACCGGAGAGCGCATAGCCGGAACGATGCAAACCGTCAAACAGCAGCGCCACGCGAACTTGGAGGGTGCGAATAATCAGTGAGGGTGTATCAGCGCCGCCTAGTCTACTCAGATGTCTTGCCTACCCTTTGAACGCCCTTCGTGAATGTATCGGCCTCGGCGTGAATCTCTATAATCCTCGCAACAGCCAGACAGGCTAGAGGAAGCGAGTAACAGATGATAGAGACAACTTCGTTAGAGATGAAGCCACTCGACCGCATCAGCGCGCGCACGGCAGCCGTGCAGCCCTCGGCCACAATGGCCGTGGAAGGCAAGGTCAAACGAATGCGCGCTGCCGGCGAAGCTGTGATCAGTTTTGGCGCCGGCGAGCCGGACTTCCCCACCCCCGAACCGATTAAACAGGCCGCGATCAAAGCGATACAGGAGAACTTCACGCGCTACACCGAGACCGGCGGGATGGCCGCGCTCAAAGAGGCGATCGCCGCCCGCGAGCGGCAGAACACCGGCCTGGACTACAAAGCGAGCCAGGTAGCGACCCACACCGGCGGCAAAGAATCGCTCTACTTGGCGTTTCAGGCGCTGTGCGAAGCCGGTGACGAGGTGCTCATCCCGGCGCCGTACTGGGTGAGCTACGTAGAACAGGTGCGGCTGGCCGAGGCCACACCGGTGATCGTCCCAACGACAGCCGACACCGGCTTCAAGGTAAACGCCGCGCTGTTGGCGCGCTACACCACCCCGCGCACGCGCATCCTGGTGTTGAACTCGCCCTCAAACCCCACCGGCATGGTCTATAGCCAAGCTGAACTGGAGGACATCGCTGCCTGGGCGCGCACCAATCAGGTGATCATCCTGAGCGACGAGCTTTATGACCGGATCGTGTTTAATCCGCCCTACGCGCGCTGGCTGCGCGTCGCGCCTGACCTCTACGAACGCACGGTGATCGTCAATGGCCTCTCTAAGGCCTATGCGATGACCGGCTGGCGGCTGGGCTATGCGGTTGGCCCGGAGTGGATCATCAAGGCCATGCTCAAGATTCAAAGCCACAGCAACTCCCACCCCAGCTCGATCACTCAGGCGGCTGCCTTGGCTGCCTATACGCTGGACCTGGAGGCGGAGATCGCCGCGATGGTCGCGGCGTTCAAAGAACGGCGGGACTGGATCGTTCAGGCGCTGAACGAGATCGCCGGCGTGCGCTGCTTAATGCCCGAGGGGGCGTTTTACGTCTTTCCTGACTTCAGTGCTCTGCTCGGCAAGCCATTGAAGTATGGACGCACCTGTTCCACCACCGAGGAACTGGCCATGTATCTGCTGGACACGGTGAAGGTGGGCATCGTCCATGGCGAGGCGTTCGGCGCGCCAGGCTGCGCGCGGCTGAGCTACGCGATGAGCATGGAGCAGATCAAAGAAGGCGTGGCGCGCATTCGTGACGCGCTGACGCTCGCCTGAGTTGCCACGCCTTCTCCTTTGTCTGGCTTATAGGTAGTCCCTGAGGTAGCGCGCGCGGCGCGGGTGGCGCAGCCGGCGCAGCGCGCGCGCCTCGATTTGCCGGATGCGCTCGCGGGTAAGACCGAACTTCTGCCCTACTTCCTCCAAGGTGTAACACCGGCCGTTGATCAGGCCAAAGCGCAAGCGCAGGATGCGCTGCTCGCGTGGCGTCAGGGTGCTCAACACTTCTTCTAGCTTTGTCCTGAGCAAATCCTCATACACTGTTTGAGCCGGGGAAGGCGCGTTCTCATCTTCCACGAATGCGCCAAACTCGCTGTCCTCCTCCTCGCCCACTGGCTGTTCCAGCGATAGCGGTCGCCAGGATACCTTGAGCATCCACTCCACCTGCTCGCTCTCTACGCCCAGCTCGCGGGCCACTTCTTGAGGGGTAGGTTGCCGGCCAAGCATCTGCTCCAGATCGCGCGTGATTTTGTACAGCCGGCGGATGCGGTCATTCATGTGCACCGGCACGCGAATCGTGCGGCTCTGGTCGGCAATGGCCCGTGTGATCGTCTGGCGGATCCACCAAGTAGCGTAGGTGGAGAAGCGAAAGCCTAGCTTGTAATTAAATTTTTCTACCGACTTCATCAAGCCCAGGTTGCCTTCCTGGATCAGGTCCAAGAAAGGCACACCCCGCCCCATGTATTTCTTGGCGATGCTCACCACTAGGCGGGTGTTGGCCTTGATCAAGTGCTCCCGCGCCTGACGACCAGCCTCGACGGCCTGTTCATAGCGACGGCGCTGCTTGAGCGTGAGGCGATGCCCGCGCAGCTTCAATTGCATTTCCGCCGCGCGCCCACGTTCGATGGCCCGCGCCAGCCGCACCTCTTCTTGGTTCGTGAGCAGCGGGACACGGGTCATCTCGCGCAGGTATAGGCCGATGCCGTCATCTACGCCGATGTTGGCCAGGTCGTCATCCACTGCAAGCGTCCCCGTTTCATCATCATCGTAGTCCTCTTCGCCCTCATCGAGGCCGATCAATTCATCGTCATCCTCTTCATCTTCGCGCGCAGCAGCATCCTGCACCACCACGCCGGCATCGGCCAAGACCTTGACCAAGTGCTCCATCAATTCAAAATTGTCTTCGGCTTCTGGCAGAAGCTCCACAATGTCGTCCAAGACTACAAAACCCTGGGTCTCTGCTTTTATTAATAAAGACGCGATGATCTGATCCTCGTCAAACTGTATCATCAACCTCTCCTTCTAAAGCCTGTTTGGGGTTACTCAACTGAATCGTGATCCACGCCCGATCGTGTTCATCGAGCGCGCTGAGCAAATCATCGGAACTGGCCTCAACGTATTCGGGATGAATAGGATTGATCGGGATGGCCATGATGATCTCCTCGCGAAGTGTCTCGGTCAGGTCTATCCAGCCATCGTCGCCAATGCGCTGCCAGGGTTCGATGTCGTCACGAGGATACTGAGGCAGCCCAAGCAAGATCTCATCCAGGCGGATGTTCAGTTGCAACCCAAACGTCTCAAGCGAGCGGACACATTGGACGGGCGTTTCGGTCTCCAACTCGCCGCGAAGGAGTACAGCGTTGTTCAGGCGGGTGAACTCAAGCCGACCGCGTAGATAAGCGACTTCTAAATCGTTAAGCGCGATTGGACCGTGGTCAACTTGTTCGACGTGCGACCCCCCTACCGGTCCATAAACCAGCTTACGCAGCCGGTACCGCATAAATAAATGTTAACAGGTATTTGGCCAATCGTCAATGGTTTCATAGGACTTTTTTCACGTCATTGGCGCGTCCGCCGCGTGCTGACCGCCGCTGAGGTCTCACCGGCAGGCGTTTTTGGAGCACAAAATAAGCAGATCGGCATGATGGGCAAACACAGGTTGATGTTTGGCTTGCCCAGCGCAGGCGATCTGCTGCCCTGCCGATAGGCTTAGCATTACTCATAAGTGCTTGGGGGATTGGCGAGCATGCTATGCATCAATTTCTTTCCCCCGCGTGCAGGGAAAAGAAAGGGGGCTGCTAGACTGAGCGCCATCCACCGGCCTGCTGCTTCGCGGCAACTTGGTTAGGGTGCGTTCACCAATGGGGGCAACCTAGAAGCGCGGCGCTCTATGTGGAAACCTTCCCCCGCGTGCGGGGGAAAAGAAGGGGGCATTGCCCCAAGCCGTGAATGCACCCCTTGGTTAGCCGCGAGCTTAGATTCTTCGCTGTGCTCAGAATGACAAGGGGGGCGGGATATTTTGCGCTTCACGCCAAGCGTATGCACCCTAAACTCCGAACTCACGTTAAAGACACTATTTCTGAGATGAGTTCTAGACCCTTCGCTTCGCTCAGGGTGACAGGACCCCCCTGGGGTGCATTCACGGCCAGGGGCAAGGCTAATTCTCACGCGGAGAACGCGGAGAACGCGGAAAGATGATATAGAAAGCACAGCGTCCCTACCGGCGTCTTCTGCGGCCCAGAAGCGGGGCGTCCAGAAATCGCGTT
>DAOTYZ010000083.1:0-4284 GCA_034434555.1 Candidatus Roseilinea sp. | reverse complement strand
TTCTGCGTGCCACTGAGGTTTCGTCCATACTTGCGCATCTCTGCACTGCCGCAGAATTGGCACTTCACTCCTGGGTGGCTGACTGGTCTCCTAGCCATGTCCCCTATATTAGATCACTTTTACTGGACCACTCCCTTCCAGGCAGTGAGGGTGCATTCACGGCTAGGGGCAGAAGCCAGGGTGGGCAACGGCATTGCCGTCGCCCACCCTCTATAGATCACCTTCGCTGGCAGCATCGTTTGTTGGAAGGTCGCCCCTGAGATGAACGCAACGCCGCCGGATTGGGTGTCCATCCCGTACTATCAAGGCGGTCGCTGGCGGATCGCGGGGGTGGAAGGCTCTGAGCAGTACCGCGTGCCGAGCTACAGGGCGTTCCTCCAGCGGAAGGGTTAAGCCGCGCCGTTGAAGCCGGCAGGGGAATTCCCCTGCCGGCATTTTTGATTTGAGGAAACGGTGCTCAGCCCTGCTGTTGTGTTAGGCAGAGTGAATCATGAAGCCTCAGAGAAGAGGATGAACCTGTTCAGCAAATCGCCGGAAGTCATCAATTTGATCCAGCAATGCATATAGGCGAGCGACTTCAACGTTAGCATACTCATGCACTAAGATGTTGCGCAGGCCAACCATCCGCACCAGGGCGCTTGCTAAGGCTTCGTCCAAAAGACCAGCCTTACGCAATAGCCTAATGCATTCAGCATAATTGGCTGGCGTGCCGAGATTCCTACGGGCAGCCAGGTGACAACTTACATCAATGACGATCTGAATTGCTTCCAAAAGGCCATAGCGCAGCGCCCAATCGAGATGCCGATTGCGATATACGTCGTCGGGTGAATACATGCGGCGCAGGCGTTCAAGCTCATGTATGGCTACCTCTAATCGCGCGAGTCGCTCTTCCAAACCACCCTCCTAGTCCTTTCCGAATCGGCCGGTGCGCAGGCGCTCCTCGCGCGCGCGGGCGACCAGGGCGCGCAAAGGCGCTGTGTCTAGATAATGCAGCACCGCGCGACGCTTGAAGTCCACGAGCGCTGCGTGGTCTCGACAGAACAGCACGATGCCCTCCTTCACGGCGTGATAAGCCAGCGCAGGATTCCGCTCAAGCGCATCGTTCAAAACGACGAGGTCCACGTCCCGTTTCACGACGTCCTCCAACGTGGCGATGATCTCGCCCATCTCCAGCAGCTCGAGGGGGCGCGTTGCGTAGATGGCGATGTCAACATCGCTCCAGGGAAAGGCAGCCTGGCGGGCGTGTGAGCCAAACAGGAGCGCAAACGCGATGAAGTCATAGCCGGCCAGGGCATCGCCAGCCTGTTCGATGGCTATTTGTTCTGTCTCTTCCATTGCTCAACAGCATAGCAAACCCGGAAGAGGGTGGGGGCGTTCGCGCAGAGCACGCCAGCGCTCATTCTTCGCGCTCCCCGCGCCTCCGCGCGCGCTCATCATCAACATCAACACCTCTGTGGCGCAGCGCCTCTCGCGGGCTGAGGCCGAACGTGTTGAGCTGGTCGCGCAGGACGCTGGTGCGCGTGTGGGCATAGACGATGCGGGTGGTCTCCGGCGAAGCGTGGCCCAGATAGGCCTGCACGCTCTCCAGCGGCATGCCCTCGTTCAGCAGTTGAGTGGCGCGGTAGTGGCGGAAGGCGTGGGGCGAAGCGACCCTGCTCAAGCCCAGCGCGGCGGCGGCGCGCTTCACCGCGCGCCAGATGCTCATGCGCGTCAGCGGCTGACCTTTGTTCCGGCCGTGGCTGATGAAGAGGGCAGGGGAGGGATCGTCGCGCTCGGCGCAGTAGGCGCGGATGGCCGCCTGCGCCTCCGGCGTCAGGAAGAGCATGCGCTGCTTAGTGCCCGTGCCGGTGATCAGCACTTCGCCGGCGCGCCCATCGGCCACCTGGGCGCGGGTGAGCGCGGCGACTTCGCTGACCCGCCCGGCGGAGGCATACAGCGTGTGCATGATCGCGCGGTTGCGCAGGATCTCCAGCCGCTGGCAAATCGAACGTTTGTTCGACGGCTCCGGCAGCGGCAGCTCGTCGTAATAGGCGATCACCCGCGGCAAGTCGGGGTCCACGGCGCGATGGCGATAGCCGGCGCGGGCGTCGCCGCGCGCGACCTTGAGCCTGGCCTCGGCCTTGGCGCGGTTGAAGCCGTCCAGCAGGTCATGGGCGTCCATCCACTGGAGCAGCCGGCGCAGGGCGGTCAGGTAGAGCTGGCGGGTGGCGCGCGCGAACTTGCGCTGGGCCAGCAGCGCGTTAAAGCGCCTCAGGATGTCCTCATCAATCTTCAGCTTGGCCTGGGCTGCCAGCGCGAGGCCGGCTTTGTAGGCGGCGCGCGTGTTGTCGCTGGCGTCGTGCAACGCTGCGAGGAAGGCTTGAATCAGCGCGTCGTTGACCTGGTCGGTGGGGAGGTCTGGTTTGCTCGTCATGGCCCTAGTATGTTACTTAATAAACATTGTGTAACATTTTATCACACGCCAGAACACGCCCCCCACTGGATGCGAGTCGCAAATTAACTACCGGGGTTCGGGCAAGCTGCCCACAGGCCGCGCCGCGCCTGGCGCGCCTCGCGCTCCGCAGCGCGCAGGCGCTCTTGGTATTTCACGTCCGGCGGGAAGCTGCGCGCCAGCGCGTAGCCCTCGCGCACCAGCACCTCGTTCACCATCTCGCCGTTCGGCAGGTATACATAACGCAGCAGCCGGCCAAAGCGGTCGGTGTCGTTCACGTCGCGCTCCAGGCGCACGATCTGGCCGTTCACCAGGTTGCGGTTGAAGCGGGCCGCTTCGCGCCCGTAGCACTCCTGTTTGGTGGTGCTCTCCGGCGTGTCCACGCCGATATAACGCACGCGGTATTCGCTGCCGGCGATGTTCACCACGATGGTATCGCCATCCACGACCCTCGTCACCGTCGCTTGATCGGGCTGACTCTGCATCTGCAGAGCCGTCAGCAAGCGATCAACTAAGTCGCCGAGGGGGCCTTGGTTGCCGAAGACAAGCTGGTAACCCAATGCCAGCGCTAACAGCAGCGCTACGACCAAGCCGGCGTTCGAGCGCGGCAGCCGGCTGCGGGGGCCTTCTGGTGTTCTCATGTGATGGAATTGTAAGTCGGAATTGACACTGCGCGACGTGCATCGTCAAGAGCGGCGGGGCTGCGTTATTATTCAAGTCGTGAATAGATTTCATTCAGGCAAACCGATTTATTATCAACGCTGGCTGACGCCGCTGCTACAAGCTGCCTGCGAGACACACCCTATAGTTGTGCTTACCAGCGCACGACAGGTGGGCAAGAGCACGCTCCTATAACGGGCTGAGCTATTCTGTCACTGGCGCTATCACACCATGGATGACTTCGATGCGCTGATCCAAGCCCGCGAGCATCCCGCCAGCCTGTGGGCCGGCGCATATAAGGTAGTGGTGGATGAGGTGCAGAAAGCGCCTGAGTTGCTCATGAGCATCAAGCGCGCCGTTGATGCGCATCCAGGGCGCTATCGGTTCCTGCTCTCTGGATCGGCCAACTTGCTGCTGATGAAGAGTGTTAGCGAAAGCCTAGCCGGCCGCGCGGTCTATCTGGTGCTCGACCCATTGACCTTGGGCGAATGGCACGGCCAGCCAGCTCCCACGCTTCTGTCGGATGTGCTGGATGGCCGCTGGCCAGAGGAGGGCGTCCTGCCGGAAACACCGCCCGACCCGATACCATTTCTTCGGCGTGGTTTTATGCCTGCCTTGTTTGGGCTGGCGAGGCCCGAGGATCATCTCAGGTGGTGGGAAGGCTACGTAGCGACTTACCTGGAGCGCGACATTCGACAGGTATCGCAGGTGGAGTCTTTGGTTGACTTTCGGCGGGTTATGGCTTTGCTGGCACTGCGCAGTGGCCAGTTGCTCAATCAATCGGAAGTGGCGCGTGACGCTGGCCTGTCGCAGCCGACTGTTCATCGCTACTTGAATGTGCTGGAGGCAACCCATCTGTTCGAGCGCGTGCCGCCGTATATGAGCAGCCGCACGACGCGCTTGCTGAAGTCGCCGCGCGCCTTTTGGTCCGATGCGGGATTGTCAGTTTTCCTGGCCGGCTACTTCAGCGCAGACGAGTTGTCCAAGGCGCGCGAGTTAGGCGCGTTCTTCGAGACGATGATCTACCAACATCTTCGCGTGATCTGTGGTTTGCTGACGCCGCGCGCCAAGTTGTACTTTTGGCGCACGCAGAGCGGCAGCGAAGTGGATTTCGTAGTTGAGCACGGTCGCCGAGCGGTGGGCATTGAGGTCAAGATGACCGACGCGCCGGCATACCGGCACGCAGCGGGCCT
>DAOTYZ010000082.1:0-5517 GCA_034434555.1 Candidatus Roseilinea sp. | reverse complement strand
GCAGCCCCAGCACGAAGCCGACATCGCCGATTCGGTTGACCACGAACGCCTTGCGCCCGGCCTCGGCGTTCTTCAGCTTCTCGAACCAAAACCCGATCAGCAAATATGAGCACAGGCCGACCAGCTCCCAGCCCATAAACAACACTAGGAAGTTGTCGGCCATCACCAACACCAGCATCGAGGCCAGGAACAGGTTGAGATAAACGAAATAGCGCTGGAAGCGCGGGTCGCCGTGCATGTAGCCTACGCTGAACATGTGGATAAGCGCGCCGATGCCGGTGACGATCAACATGGCGACGATGCTCAGGCGATCCACTAAGAAGCCAAATGACACCTGCAGCGGTCCAGCGCTGATCCAGGGCGCGATCGTCGCGCTCAAGCGCGCGTCTTCGCTGGACGATAGCTGGGCGAACATCAGCATGGACATGCCGAAGGCAGCCGCCGCCGCCAGGGTCGCCACGCCGCCGATCGCGCGCTCGCTCATGCGTCGGCCGAGCGTCGCGTTGATCAACAAGCCAAGCAGGGGAAACAGGATCGGTGACAGGATGTATAGCACCATGGCCGGCATCATCCCCTCAGCGCCGACAGCTCGTCCACATTCGTGCTGCGCTTGGTGCGGAAGATAGTCACGATCAGCGCCAGGCCGACAGCCACCTCCGCCGCAGCCACCGCCATGACGAAGAACACGATCACCTGACCATCAAGCTGATTCCAGCGATGGGCGAAGGAGACGAAGGCCAGGTTGGCAGCGTTCAGCATTAACTCGACCGACATGAAGATCAGCAGGGCGCTGCGGCGCAGCAGCACACCGAGCACCCCGATGGTGAACAAGACCGAAGAGAGCAGCGCGACGAAGCCTGTTGTATCCATAGCACTAGCGATTGCGCGTCAGTATCACTGCGCCGATCATAGCCACCAGCAGGAGCACCGAGACGACCTCGAAGGGGAACAGATAGTCACCGAAGAGCGCCAGGCCAACCGCGGTTGGGCTGGAATCTACCGGCGTGGCCGGCGCTGCCGCCACCGGCTGGCGGATGAACAACACGTATGCCGCCAGCCCCAGCAAAGCCACCCCTAGCCCGATAGAGAGTGGGCGCTGGAACGACGCGCCGGGCGGATCCTCCGCCGGGCTGAGCCGCTCAGCGCCCAGCAGCATGATGACGAACAGGAAGAGCACCATGATCGCGCCGGCATATACGCTCACCTGCACGACGGCCAGGAAGGGCGCGTTGAGCAGCAGGTAGATCACCGCGCCGACGCCGAAGTTGAGCACCAGGAAGAGCGCAGCGTAGATGGCGTTCCGGCTGAGCAACAGGCCCAGCGCAGACGCTATGCTCACTGCGCCGAGCAGGATGAGGACGATGAGGTCAACCATGGATGCTTCGGATTAAGTGAGGCTACACGCTTTCGTCTATCGGCGGGAAGGGCAAGATCGCGCGGTCATATTTACCAGGCGGGGTCTGCTGAGGCGTGGCCGGGACGCCGGGGGGCGGCGGCTCCAGCAACATCTCCTTGGTGTAGATCATGCCCTCGCGCGTGTAGCCGGTGGGAAATTCCATCGGCTCCAGCACAATGGCGTTGGTCGGGCAGGCGTCCTCGCAGTATCCGCAGAAGATGCAGCGCAGCATGTTGATCTCATAGGTCTTGGCGTAGCGCTCGCCCGGCGAATAGCGCGCTTCGTTGGTGTTCTCCGCTGCTTCAACGTAAATCGCATCGGCAGGACAAGCAGCAGCACACAACGCGCAGCCGATGCAGCGCTCCAGGCCATCCTCATAGCGCTTGAGCTGATGGCGGCCTCGAAAGCGCGCCGACATCGGCTTCTGCTGCTCAGGATACTGGATCGTGACCGGCTTGCGACCCAGCGTCTTTAACACGGTCAGGAATCCCACCGGCAGGCGGGTCAACACATCTTTCAATCCCATAGCACATCACCCTTTTCTCTAGCCGCCAAAGCCCGGCACTCCGAGCACGATCAGCAGCGCCGTGACGATGACGTTGGCGATCGCCACCGGCGTGAGCACCTTCCAGCCCAGCGCCATCAGGCGGTCGTAGCGAATGCGCGGCAACGTCGCGCGCGCCCAGATCATCAGGAGCAAACAAGCCAGCACCTTGGCCGCGAAGTAGATCACTGAGAGCGCGGGGGCTTCGTTCACAAATGGCCCGCTCCAGCCACCCAGGAAGAAGGTGACGAACAACGCGCTGACCGCGATCATCTTGACGTATTCGCCCATGAAGAACAGCGCGAACTTCATGCCGCTGTATTCGGTCATGAAGCCGGCAGTCAGCTCCTGCTCTGCCTCCACCAGGTCGAACGGCGCGCGGGCCAGCTCGGCCATGGCAGTAACGGCGAAGATGGCCGCCGCCACCGGCTGGCGAAAGATAAACCAGCCAAGGATGTTGCCGGGCATCTGCGCTTCCACGATGTCGGCCAGGCTGGCGCTGGACGCCATCAGCACGACCGCGACGATGGACAGCCCCAGGCCAAGCTCGTATGAGATCACCTGCGCCGACGCGCGCAGTCCACCCAGCGCGGCGTACTTGTTGTTCGAGGCCCAGCCGGCCAGGGTGATGCCATACACCGCCACGCCCATCACGCCCACCACGTAGAGCGCGCCGACGTTGACGTCGCTGGCCAACTGAAAGGTCGGCCCTTTGCCCACCGGTATTACGGCAAACAGGATGAGCGCCGGCACCACCACCAGCACCGGCGCCAGGAAGTAAAGCGGCTTATCCGCCTGCGCCGGCGTCACGCTCTCCTTAAAGATCAACTTGAGGCCATCGGCCACCGGTTGCAACAGGCCGAATGGGCCGGCCCGGTTCGGGCCAATCCGCGCCTGCAAACGGGCGATGAACTTGCGCTCCAGGACGGTGAGATAAGCGAAGCCGGTGAGCAGCACGAACAGCAGCACCGCCGACTTCAACGTTGCTTCTAATAAGACAGGCATGGCACTATGCGGGTTGTCCTACGGGCACGAGGTGAGCGGCGAGCACCGCGCTGCGGCGGATCAGCTCGCCCTCCCGATAGAGCGGGCGCAGGATGCGCGCCAAGCCGGCGATGGTCGGCTCCGGCACGGTCACCTCATAAGGACGGACGCCGGCCGGATCGCGCTCGGCATCGCTGGCGTAGCGTGCGCCCAGGCCGCCCGTGTTGTCATATACCGTGCCGCCGTAGTATAGGTCCTCGCGCCCTAGCGGCGGCCACTGCGGCGCGACCTGGCTGATGCGCTCATACGACAGGCCGGCATAGGCAGGGACGCGATGCGCGACCTCGGCGAAGATGGCCTGCGGGCCGGCATAGCGCCATGCGTAGCCCAGCCGCTTGGCCAGCTCCAGGGCGATCCACCAATCCGGTTTCGCTTCGTCCAAGGGGGGCAGCGCGCGGTAGAAGCGCTGCACACGCCGATCGGCGCTGGTGAAGGTGCCCTCGCGCTCGGCAAAGCTCAGCGCCGGCAGGAGCACGTCGGCGCGCTTGGCGAGATCGGTGAGGAAAAGCTCCTGAACCACGGTGAAGCGCGCGCGCGGCACATCAGCATCATCGCCCACCCCGGCCAGCCAGACCACGTCGTATTGGAACAATTCGCTGCCGTTACGCTTGCCGTTCACCATCGCAGTCTCGCGGACGGCCTGCGTCATGTCGAAGACACCCTGCGTGTTGGCGTGAGGATAGAGCGGCAGCAAACCGCTCTCCGGCTTGCCGACGTGGCCGGCCTGGATGAGGAGGTTGGCCAGCAATTGCGCCAGCGCCCGCGCACCCGGACCATCTAACTGCTCATCGCCGAAGACGATCAGCGCGTTGCGCGCGCCGGCCAAATGTCGCTCAATGAGCGCCTGGCCATTCGCAGCCAGCCATTTCGCCGCGTAGCCAGGGTCATAGCGGTAGATGGCGTGCGCGTAGCGGTGCATCTTGGTGCTCCGGCTGTGGGCGAGCACCAGCATCGCGCCGCGGTCCACGACGGCCTGGCGCAGGCGCAAAAACCACACCGGCGCTTGTTCCTCCACGTCGCCGTTGATCACCATCAGCACGTCGCCCTTGCCCAGCCGGCCAAAGTCGCACTCGGCCCCGACGCCGAAGGCGCGCGCCACGTCCGCGTAATAGGCCGGCACGGCAGGCGAGGTGCCCACTTCGCCCCCCAGCTCGCGGACGAGTTTAGCGATCACGTAGGCGTCCTCGTTGGGGATGCGGTCGCCGATCACGGCAGCGACGCTCCCCCCGGCCAGGCCGATCCGGTCGGCGATGACCTGCAGCGCCTGCTCCCAGGTGGACTCGACCAGCCGGCCCTCGCGGCGGATCATCGGCCGGCGCAGGCGGTCCTCGGCGCGCGTGAAATGATGCACATAGCGGCCTTTGTCGCAGATCCAGATCTCGTTGACCTGTTCGTTTTGCCTGGGCATCACCCGCTTGATCTCATAACCGCCGGTTCGCGTCTCCAGGCGCGTGTTGAGCGCGATGTTACATCCCACCGCGCAGTGCGTGCACACGCTCGGCGTGCTGCTCAGCTCCCAGGGCCGTGCCTTGAAGCGGAAGTCGGCGGTGGTCAGCGCGCCCACCGGGCAGATGTCCGTGGTGTTGCCGCCGAAATACGAATCGAAGGGCGGATCGCTGAAGGTGATGATCTCCATGCCGCGCCCGCGATCGTGGAACTGCAACACGTGATCGTCGGCGATCTCATCCTGGAAGCGAATGCAGCGCGCGCATTGGATGCATCGCTCGCGATCCAGGTAGATCAGATCGCCCAGCGGGACGTGCTTCTCGTTGTGGGCCTTGTCGTTGTAGTCAAACCGGCTGACGCCGGGGCCGAAGGCCAGGGTGAGGTTCTGCAACGGGCACTCGCCGCCCTTGTCGCAGATCGGGCAATCCAGCGGGTGCGAGGTGAGCAGGAACTCCAGAATGTCCTCGCGCGCGGCGCGCACCTGCTCGGTGGCCGTGCGCACCACCATGCCCTCGCTCACCGGCGTCGTGCACGCAGTGGTGAGCTTCGGCATGAAGGCGATGACGACGTTGCCCTGCTCGTCGCGCACGGGTTGCTTGGTGGCCGGGTCTATCTTTGGCGTGCCGACCTCCACCAGGCACATCCGGCACATGCCCACCGGCTTCAACTTTGGGTGATAGCAGAAGACAGGGATGTCGTTGCCGATCTTCTTGGCTGCGTCCACAATCAGCGTGCCCCTCGGCACACTCACCGAGACGCCATCTATCGTCAGGTTCACCAGCTCAGCCATAATCCCAGTTGGTTACCTCAATATCTTGATATCTGTAGGAAGCACGACCTCGATCACGGTGCCCTGCTTGCGCGAGAAGCGCACCTTGCCGATGGCTTCTATTCTGTCGTTCGGTTTCAGCGCCACGCGCTCAGCCACTGCCCCTTTCAGGCGCAGCTTTTGCACGCCGGTGTCATCTTTGATCAACGCCTCTTCGCCTCGCTTATCCAGGCGAACGATGCTGGCCACGACGCGCACCAGCGCGCCGTGATCCCGGTCACTGATGGAAGCGAGGGCGCGTTGTTCCGCCTGACGGAC
>DAOTYZ010000081.1:0-2093 GCA_034434555.1 Candidatus Roseilinea sp. | reverse complement strand
GCGGTGGCGGAGCGGGTGGGCAAGAGCCGCGTCGCCATCTACAACACGCTGCGCCTGCTCAAGCTCCCCGGCCAAATTCAGGCCGCGCTGATGCAGGGCGAGATCAGCGAGGGGCACGCGCGCGCGCTGCTGAGCTTGAGTTCAGCGGTTGACCAACTGGCCGTCCTCAACGAGATCAAAGCACACGACCTGAACGTGCGCCAGACCGAAGAGCTGATCCGCCGCCTGAACAGCCCGAAGACCACCGAGAAGAAAGCCCAGCGCGACCAGCGCTGGCAAGGGGCAAAAGAATACGAATCGCGGCTGCGCGAAGCGCTGGGCACCAAGGTCGCGCTTATGCGCAGCCGCAAAGGCGGGCGCATCATCATTGAGTTCTACTCGGAAGAGGAACTTGAAGCCATCTATGAGAAGCTCATCGGCAGCGGACGATGAGCTGGGCGTGCTTGATCTGCCTGCTGGCCGGCTCTTCTGCGGCGATAACGTCCGCGTCCTGCGCGCCCACGTCCCAGATGCCTCGGTTGACCTGATCTACGCCGATCCTCCCTTCAACTCCGGCCACGCTTACTACTTCACCGGCAGGCGCGCCGAGGGCCCGCGCTTCCTGGACGTCTGGCGCTGGGATGCACGGGCATACGAGGAGACGCTGGCTGGTTTATCAACCGCCCTGGTGGACGCCCTGGAAGTACTACGTCGCATTCTGGGAGAGAGCGGCGACCTGATCTACTGCGCCAAGCTGGCCGAGAGCCTGAGCGAAATGCGGCGCGTGCTCAAGCCCACCGGCAGCCTCTATCTACATTGCGATGTGCGCATGAGCCACTATCTGCGCCTCTTGTCCGACGCGCTGTTTGGCCGCGCGCGGTTTCGGAACGAGATCGTCTGGGCCTATCGAACAGGCGGAGCCGGCAAACGACACTTCGCGCGCAAGCACGACGCCATCCTCTTTTACACCGCCTCCGACAACTACACCTTTCATCCGCAGCGCGAGCGGGTGCGCTATCGCAAGCCGTTCTTCGGGGCGCAGCGAGACGAGCACGGCTTCTACGCCGATGTATTCATGCGCGACGTTTGGGAGATCCCGGCTGTTATTAACGTCTCGGCGGAGCGCACGGGCTATCCGACCCAGAAGCCGATGGCGCTGTTGGAGCGCATCATCCGCGCCTCGTCCAACGAAGCCGACCTGGTGCTCGATCCATTCTGTGGCAGTGGCACGGCGCTGCTCGTCGCTCAAAGGCTGGGCCGGCGCTGGATCGGGATTGACATCAGTGTGGACGCCCTGCGCGTGGCGCACGCGCGGCTGGTCGCTGCGTCAGCTCAACCGCTCGAAGCGCTCTACGTCCAGCACGAAGATGGTCGCCCCGCCCACCTCCACCTCTAGAGGCTGTGGGCTATACGCGCCCGTCATTTCGCCCGGGACGTTGACATACGTCATGCGCCGCTGGGCGGTCTGGCGCAAGACGCGCAGGGCCTCCGCCACCTGATCGTCGTTCACCCCCACCAGCAGGGTGACGTTCTCACGGCGCAGCCACGCGCCCTGTGTGGCCATGCGGGTCACCCGAAAGCCGGCCTCGTTGAGCATCTGGGAAGTGCGCAGAGCATCGTCCGGTTGGACGATGGCCATGATCATCTTCATCGTAGTGTGCTTAGGAAGAGCCGGCTGTGAATCGAAGCCGGCCGCGGCGATTATCTCATGAGCAATGCCGAGCAAGTGCGTTTTGGGTGCATTCACCAATGAGGGCAACCCTCAACTAAGCCATGCTTCCGGTAAAGGTGAGTATAGAGCGTGGGCGACGGCACTGCCGTCACCCACCCAGACTTCTGTCCCTAGCTGTGAATGCACCCGTGCGTTCATGATTTGAGGCAGTCCGTTCCCTGTGAGCCCAGCATTCCTCGTCGGTCGTCGAGTGCCCCCCACATTTGGCGTGACCAGTATTGAGCATACAAGGGTCACCGGCACCCTGCCTGGTCTTGTCACCCTGAGCAAAGCGAAGGGTCTAAAGTCTCGCCCCACTGAGGCGCTGGGGGATTTCTCGCGGCCTCGGTGAACGCAGCCGTTTAGATGCTTCGCTCCGCTCAGCATGACAGACTTAGCATAG
>DAOTYZ010000080.1:0-1538 GCA_034434555.1 Candidatus Roseilinea sp. | reverse complement strand
ATAGTAGAAACGCAGCGCTGCTGCGCCCTCGCGCGAAGCATCTAAACGCCCGCCTAGCCAAGTATGGTGTCTGCCTTTGCTACGAATCATCTGCCGGACCAAGCTGCGCAGCCTCTGTGACCCCAGGTCAGGCGCGTGTCTAGATTCTTCGCCAGCGCTCAGAATGACAAGGGCAAGGCGGGGCCTCAGCGACCCCGCAGCGCCCTGCCTAATTCCCCCGCATGCGGGGGAAGCCCCCTTCTGATTCCCCCGCATGCGGGGGAAAGAAAGGGGGCTGTCATGCTGAGCGGCAGCGAAGCATCTAAAATCCCGCCCGACCATATCGTAGGGGCGTAGCGGTGCTACGCCCCCCGCGAAGCCACCACATGCCCCGCCTCACCAACCCCGCAGCGCCTTAGCCAAGCGCCACCCAATTGCCCCGAAGCGCACAAGGTCACCCGACCTGAATCGTGAACGCGCAACTCCATCCAGCATTACAATGCTGCGCATGATGCCCATTCGCGTGACGGTCTGGCACGAATATCGCCATGAGAAGACGCACCCCGCCGTCGCAGCGCTCTATCCGGACGGCATGCACCAGGCGATCGCCGCCGGCCTTCGGCAAAACGACCCGACCGGCCAGTTTCAGATCCGCACAGCCACGCTCGACGAGCCGGAACACGGCCTATCCGCCGCCGTGCTGGATGCAACCGACGTGCTGATCTGGTGGGGGCACGCTGCCCACCACGAGGTGCGCGACGAGGTGGTGGCGCGGGTCGTCGCGCGCGTGTGGGCCGGCATGGGCCTGGTCGCCCTGCACAGCGCCCACTTCTCCAAGCCGTTCACGCGGCTGATGGGCACCGACTGCGCCCTGCGCTGGCGCGAGGCCAACGACAAGGAGCGCCTATGGGTGGTCGATCCCAGCCACCCCATCGCCCAGGGCCTGCCCGACTACTTTGAAATAGAGGCCGAGGAGATGTACGGTGAGTTCTTCGGCGTGCCCCAGCCCGACGCCCTGGTGTTCATCAGTTGGTTCAGCGGCGGTGAGGTCTTCCGCAGCGGCTGTTGCTGGCAGCGCGGGCTGGGCAAGGTGTTCTACTTCCGCCCCGGTCACGAGACTTATCCCACCTATCATCACCCGCTGGTCCAGCAGGTCATCGCCAACGCCGTCCGCTGGGCCGCGCCGACGCCGGTGGCCCGCTTCACCCGCGACGTCACCCGACCCTCCGCCCCGCTGGAGGACCTGGGCGACGTGGCGCTCACCAAAGACCCCTCGCTGCACGGGGGCTAAGGCTGCCACCAGTCCGACGCGCGCGGGTCCATGAAGCGCGCTTTGTCGCGGATCGCCACGGTCAGGCTGCTCCCGCGCGCGACGCCCACCGGCTGGTCGTTGCGGATCGCCGGCAGGTGGCCGGTGCTGCGCCGGCCAGCGTTCAACTGCGCGCGATAGGTCGCCACCAGGTTGGGGTCCACGCAGAAATTGAGCAGGTAGGCCGCATACATGCCGTTCCAGTGCCAGACGTGGTCGAAGCGCGTGTAGGTGATCGCCAGCTCGTCCT
>DAOTYZ010000079.1:0-10689 GCA_034434555.1 Candidatus Roseilinea sp. | reverse complement strand
GTGGCCATCGGCGTCTATGACAGCGACTCAGGCGAGCGGCTGGCCGACGAGGAGGGGCGCGACTATCGAATCATCGCCGAGCTTTCGCTTCCCGACGCGCAGGCGACCTCTCACAGCCTTCTCAGCCAGCCATAGACAATGTGCGCCCATCTACGTGCACAGCAGCGGCGAGGCAGGGTGATGGCGGAGCGAGATCAGGACAATTCCACATCCCACCCCTCTAGGCGAAGAGCAGCACAGATGCCGCGCGAGCTGCTGACGTTCGCTGCCGGCATCCTGGCCGCCTTGACCGCGCTGGCGGTCTACAGCGCGCTGATGCCCGCCCCGCAAGCGGTGACGCTGCGCGACGTCAACGAGGCGGTCGTCAGAGCGATGGCCTCGGCCACCCCACGCCCGCCGTTCTCAGTGAGCGTGTATGAGGCCATCGCGCCGTCGCTTGTGCTCATTCAAACGAAGGGCGACGAGCCACGCGGCGGGGCGAGCCTGAGCCAAGATGAGGCGCGCGGGTTGGGCAGCGGCGTGATCGTCAACGAACGTGGCTTGATCCTCACCAGCCTGCACGTCGTGGAGCGTGCGAAGGAGATACAGGTGACCTTCGCCGACAGCACCGAAGCGCCTGCCGTGATCATCGCCGAACAGCCGGAGAACGACATCGCCGTCCTGCGCCCGCTGCGGCTGCCCGCGGCGGTCGTGCCGGCCACGTTGGGCAACCCAAGCGCCCTGCGCGTGGGCGACGAAGCATACGTCGTCGGCAATCCGCTCGGCCTGCGCGGCTCGCTGAGCGCCGGCGTGATCTCCGGCCTGCGGCGCTCGTTCAAGCCGGAGAACCGCAGCCGCAGGCTGGAGAACTTGATCCAGTTTGACGCAGCGATCAACCCCGGCAGCTCCGGCGGCCCGCTGCTCAACCGTTATGGGCAAGTGGTGGGCATCGTGACGGCGCTGGCCAACCCCGCCGGCCACGACGCCTTCAGCGGCATCGGCTTCGCTGTGCCGATAGACATCGCCGGCGGCGCAGCAGGCGCGCCACTCTATTAACGAACGGGAGAAACATGGAGAAGATCGAACCGCGAAGCACAATCGAACGGCTGATCTACGAAGTGAAGAAGGTGATCGTCGGCCAGGACCACCTACTGGAGCGGCTGGCCGTGGCCTTGCTGGCCCGTGGCCACATCCTGGTCGAGGGCGTGCCCGGCCTGGCCAAGACGATGACGATCAAGACGCTGGCCGAGGCGATCGGCGGGAGCTTTAAGCGCATCCAGTTCACCCCCGATCTGGTGCCGGCAGACCTGGTCGGCACGCGCATTTACAACCAAAAGACCGGCGAGTTCAACGTGGCGCTGGGTCCGGTCTTCACCAACCTGCTGTTGGCCGACGAGATCAACCGCGCGCCGGCCAAGGTGCAGAGCGCCCTGTTGGAGGTGATGCAGGAGCGCCAAGTGACCATCGGCGGCGAGACCTACAAAGTGCCCAACCCCTTCCTGGTGATGGCCACCCAGAATCCCATCGAGTCCGAGGGCACCTACGACCTGCCCGAAGCGCAGGTGGATCGCTTCATGCTCAAAGTCCTGGTGGATTACCCCACTCCCACCGAGGAGTTTGTGATCGTCGAGCGCATGACCGGTCGGCTGGAGCCGGTGCAGAAGGTGCTGACCACCGACCAGCTCCTGGACTTACAGCAGCGCACCCAGCAGGTCTACGTAGATCCGGCGCTGATCGAATATGCCATCCGATTGGTGAGCGCCACGCGCCGGCCCGAAGAGGTGGGCCTGAAGGACCTCAAGCGCTATATCACGTTTGGCGCCAGCCCCCGCGCGTCCATCAACCTCATCCTGGCGGCCAAGGCGCTGGCCTTCGTGCGCGGGCGAACATACGCACTGCCGGAGGACGTGGCCGACATGACGCTCGACGTGCTGCGCCATCGCATTGTGCTCTCCTACGAGGCGCTCTCCGAGCAAGTCACCAGCGATGCGCTGATCAAGAAGATCTGCGAGCGCATCCCCCTGCCCGTTGTGCCGTTGCATGAGCACGCCAACCATCGCGTCCCCGCTTGAGCAGACGCCGGAGCGCATCCTTCGGCATCTGGAGTGGCACGTGGTGCGCCGGCTGGATGGGCTGCTTCAGGGCAACTACCGCAGCCTGTTCCACGGCCACGGGCTGGACTTCGCCGAGCTGCGCGAATACCAGCACGGCGACGACATCCGCTACATTGATTGGAACGTCACCGCTCGCCTGGACGCCCCCTACATCCGCAGCTACCTGGAGGAGCGGGACGTGCCGGCCTGGTTTCTGGTGGACCTCAGCCCCTCGGTGGACTTCGGCGGCAAGCGCCAGCGGACAATCGAGCTGGTCGCCGTGCTGGCCCGCCTGCTTAACCGGTTGGGCAACCGGACGGGCGCGATGTTCTACGACGGGCGCGCCCTGCGCGTCACCCCGCTGGGGAGCGGTCGTGCGCACATCCTGCGGTTGATCAACGATCTGTTGAGCTATCCGCGGCCAGCCCGTGCGCCGTTCACCGACCTGACCCCGCTGTTCGCGACGGCGCTGGCGGCCTTCAAGCGCCGCTCGCTGGCCTTTGTGATCTCGGACTTCATCAGCGCCCCTGGCTGGGAGCAGGCGCTCAGCCGGCTCAACCAACGTCACGAGGTGCTGGTCATCCGCCTATGGGATCCGCAGGAGGTCGAGCTGCCTGAGCTAGGGTTGGTGGTGATGGAGGACGCCGAGACCGGCGAGCAGATCGTGGTGGACACCAGCGACCGCAGCCTGCGCCGCCGCTTTGAGGAGGCCGCCCGCCAGCGCGAGGCGGCGCTGAACGTGGCCTTCAAGCGCGCCGCTGTGGACGTGCTGGCGATCTCGACGACGGAAGATCTGGTCGGCGCATTGGCCGGCTTTGCCGCCCGCCGCCAATATCGTCGGAGGTGAGCTGTTGCCGTGACATTTCTCTGGCCCTGGATGTTGCCGGCGCTGTTGGCGCTGCCGATGCTCGCCTGGCTCTACGCGCGCGCCCAGGCGCGCCGCCGGCGCTTGCTCGCTCGCTATGGCCTGGCTGTTGCTAATCAGGCCGGCTCGTGGCAGCGCCACGTGCCGGCGGCGCTGCTGATGGCCGGCCTGGCCGTCCTCGTCATCGCCATGGCCCGCCCGCAGGCGACGTTGAGCTTGCCGCGCGCCCAGGGCACGGTGATCCTAGCCTTCGACGTCTCCGGCAGCATGGCCGCCGAAGACATCCCGCCGACGCGCCTGGAGGCGGCCAAGGCCACGGCGCGCGCGTTTGTGCTGCGCCAGCCGCCCAGCGTGCAGATCGGCATGGTGGCGTTTAGCGAGAGCGGCCTGGCCATCCAGCCGCCAACCTCCGACCAGCAGGCTGTCTTGGCCGCGATCAACCGGCTGTCGCCCGCGCGCGGCACCTCGCTGGCCAGCGGGGTCTTTGCCGCGCTGAAGATGATTGAGGAGCTAGACAAAAAGGAGGCGACCAATTACTACAGCAACCGCCCGGCCCAGGCCACGCCCACCCCGACGCCGATGCCGCCTGGCGTCTACCAGCCGGCTGTAGTGGTGCTGATCTCCGACGGCGAGAACACTGTCAATCCCGACCCGGCCTTGGCCGCGGAGGCCGCCGCCGAGCGCGGGGTGCGCGTGCATGCCATTGGCGTGGGCAGCCCGGAAGGTGCTCGGCTCACCATTGATGGCTTCGTCGTCCAGACCAGCTTGGACGAGGCGATGCTGCGCTACATCGCCCAGCGCACCGGCGGGACATACTACAACGCGCAGAGCGAGGACGACCTGCGCACAATATACGATCAAATCGGGCTAACGCTGGTGACGACGCCCGAACCGACCGAGGTCACCGCGCTGCTGGCTGGCCTGGGGCTGATGATTTTGCTGGTCGGCGGGGGGTGGTCGCTGTTCCGCCTCAACCGCTTGCCATAACGCGAAGAGGAGGGTTGTGATGAGCTTGCTTTGGCCGATCTCTCTGTTGCTGTTCGCCGCGGTCGCGGCGTTGGCCCTTGCCTACGTCGTGGCCCAGCGCCGGCGGCGGCGCTTCGCCCTGCGCTATGCCAGCCTGGCGCTGATCCGCCCAGCGCAGCCGGGGGCAGCGCGCTGGCTGCGACACGTCCCCCCGGCCCTGTTCCTGCTGGCGCTGGCCAGCTTGGCCTTTGCGCTGGCGCGGCCGGTGAGCGTCTTCGCCGTGCCGGCCAACAAGACCACCATCATCATGGCGATGGATGTCTCGCGCAGCATGTGCTCCACTGACATCCCGCCTAACCGCCTGGTGGCGGCGCAGAACGCGGCGCTGGCGTTCATCGAGAACCAGCGCCCCGACGTGCCGATTGGGATCGTGGCCTTCGCCGGCTTTGCCGAGCTGATTCAACCGCCCACCACCGACCGCGCCGTCCTGCGCGAGGCGATCCTCGGCCTGGTCACCGGCCGGCGCACGGCGATCGGCAGCGCGATCCTCAAGTCCATCGAGGCGATCGCGGAGGTGGATCCAGAGGTAGCGCCGCTCGGTGATGTTTTCACCCTGCCTGACACGCCTGTTGCGCCGGGCCAGTTCGCGCCGCATATCATCGTGTTGCTCACCGACGGCGCCAGCAACACCGGCCCCTCGCCCCAACTGGCTGCCCAGCAGGCGGCTGCGCGCGGCATTCGCGTCTATACGATTGGCTTCGGCACCGAGCAAGGCGGCGAGATGCCCAACTGCAATCCAGGCTACGTCGGCCGCGAGCCGCCGGGCGGCTTTGGCATGGGAGGCGGCATGGCTTGGGGGCAGTTCCGACGCGGGATTGACGAGGAGACGCTCAAGCAAGTGGCGGCCATGACCTCGGCGCAGTATTACCCCGCCGAAAGCCTAGAGGAATTGCTCCAGGCTTTCCGCGACGTGCCCACCCAGCTCATCGCCAAATACGAGACGATGGAGATCAGCGCGGTCTTCGTCGCGCTGGCGGCGCTGCTGGCCGGGCTGGCCTTCGTCCTCGCCCTGCGCTGGCAGCCGCTGCTCTAGCGCAGGCCGGCGAGCGCCGGCTGAACATCCTGCCCTGCGCCGGCTTCCTCCAGCACGCGCCTGAGGAAGCGACCGGTGTGGCTCTCGGCGACCTGGGCGACCAGCTCCGGCGTCCCCTGAGCGACGATCCGCCCGCCACCCTCACCGCCCTCCGGCCCCAAGTCAATCACCCAGTCGGCGACCTTGATGATGTCGAGGTGATGCTCGATCACCACGACGGTGTTGCCGTCGTCCACCAGCCGGTTGAGCACTTGGATCAGCTTGTTGACGTCTTCGTGATGCAAACCGACCGAGGGTTCGTCCAGGACGTAGATGGTGCGGCCGGTGGCGCGCTTGCTCAGCTCGCGGCTGAGCTTGACGCGCTGGGCCTCGCCGCCGCTGAGCGTGGTGGCTGGCTGGCCCAACCGAATATAGCCCAGCCCCACCTCCTCCAGCGTCTGGAGCTTGCGCGCGATGGCCGGGATGTCCTTGAAGAAGTCCATCGCCTCGCTCACCGTCATGTCCAGCACCTCCGCGATGTTCTTGCCCTTGTAGCGCACCTGGAGCGTCTCGCGGTTGAAGCGCGTGCCGTGGCACACGTCGCAGGTGACGTAAATATCGGGCATGAACTGCATCTGGATCAACAGCACGCCCTGTCCCTCGCAGGCTTCGCAGCGGCCGCCCTTGACATTGAACGAGAAGCGGCCGCTCTTGTAGCCGCGTAGCTTGCTCTCCGGCAGGCTAGCGAAGAGGTCGCGCAGCGGCGTCCAAAGGCCGGTGTAAGTGGCTGGGTTGCTGCGCGGCGTGCGTCCAATTGGCTGCTGGTCAATGTTGATGATCTTGTCCAGATATTCCCAGCCGAGGATGTCGTCGAAGTCGCCGGCCTGCTCCAGCGCGCCGTTCAGGCGGTTGGCCAGCCCTTTATATAGACACTCGACGATCAGCGATGACTTGCCGCTGCCGCTGACGCCGGTGACGACCACGAATTTGCCGAGCGGGATGCGCACGTCAATGTTCTTCAGGTTGTTCTCCCGCGCGCCCTTGATGACCAGCCATTTGCCGTTGCCGGGACGGCGCTGGGCGGGCACCGGAATGCGCTTGCGGCCGCTGAGATAGGCGCCGGTGAGCGAAGTCGGATGTTGCATGATCTGCTCCGGCGTGCCGGCGGCCACCACCTGCCCGCCGTGCTCGCCGGCGCCTGGCCCCATGTCAATGATCCAATCGGCTGCCCGCATGGTGTCGTCGTCGTGCTCCACGACCAGCACGGTGTTGCCCAGGTCGCGCATCTTCAGCAGCGTGTTGATCAGCCGTTGCTGGTCGCGCTGGTGCAGGCCGATGCTCGGCTCGTCCAGCACGTAGAGCACGCCGGTGAGCTGTGACCCGACCTGAGTCGCCAGGCGGATGCGCTGGGCCTCTCCGCCGCTCAGCGTATTGGCGCTGCGGCTGAGCGTCAGATAGTCCAGGCCAACATCCACCAGGAATTGCAGGCGCGCGCGAATCTCCTTGACGATCTGGCGGGCGATCTGCTTCTCCCGCGCGCTGAGTGGCGAGGCCGGCGCGTGGCCGTTTTGGCGCGGGTCGGCGGGCTTCGCTTCGTCCAGGACGCCCAGCGAGTCCACCCACGCCAGCGCTTGGGTGATGCTCATGTCGGTGACCTCGGCGATGTTCTTGCCGGCCACCTTCACGCACAGCACCTCTTCCTTCAGTCGCTTGCCGCCGCAGGCTTCGCAAGTGCGAAAGCTCATCACCGCCTCGATGCTTTGCTTGACGTAGTCGCTCGTGCTCTCGCGGTAGCGGCGGGCCAGGTTGGGGATCACGCCCTCAAAAGTCACGTCATACTGCCGGCGCTCGCCCAGCCGGTTGACATAGTGCAGGCGCAGGCGGTGGCCGTCGCCGCTCCCGTAGAGGATCAAATCGCGCTGCGCCTTGCTGAGCGTGCGCCAGGGCTTATCCATTGGGATGCCGTAGGCTTTACAGGCGGCGCGCAGTATTTGCCACCCCCATGCCTCGTCATTGTCGCTATTCCAGCCGATCGCGTTGATCGCGCCCTCTTCCAGCGAGAGATCAGGGTTGGGCACGACCAGCGCGGGGTCAATTTCGCGCTTGCTGCCCAGCCCCTGGCACTCCGGACAAGCGCCCTGTGGCGAGTTGAAGGAGAACAGCTTAGGCTCCAGGTCGGGGTAGCTCTTGCCGGTGGCGGGATCCACCCGCTTCTCGCTGAACAGGACATCGCGCCAGCCGGCTTCGCCTGGCTCTTGGATCATGGCGGTGAGGAACCCATCGCCCAGCTTGAGCGCGGTCTCGACCGAATCGTTGAGACGAGAGAGGAACGCGCGACGCTCGTCCTCTGATTCATCGGCGGGCGGCACAACCAAGCGGTCAACCACCGCCTCAATGGTGTGGAGCTTGTAGCGGTCCAGCGTGATCTCCTCATCTACCGCGCGGATTTCGCCATCCACGCGGACGCGGGCGAAGCCCTGCTTGCGCACATCGGCGAGGACCTGCTGATGATGGCCCTTGCGGTCTTTGATCAGCGGGGCGAGGAGCTGTAGGCGCGTCCCCGCCGGCAGCGCAGCGAGCTGATCCACGATCTGCTGCGGGGTCTGCGAGGTGAGCGGCAGGCCGGTGACCGGCGAATGTGGCACGCCAATCCGCGCGAATAACAGGCGCAGGTAGTCGTAGATTTCGGTCACCGTGCCGACCGTGGAGCGCGGGTTGTGGCTGCTGCCCTTCTGGTCAATTGAGACGGCCGGCGATAGACCCTCGATTTGATCTACGTCGGGTTTCTCCATTTGGCCGAGGAACTGGCGGGCGTAGGCGCTCAAGCTCTCCACGTAGCGGCGCTGGCCCTCGGCGAAGATCGTGTCAAAAGCCAGCGAGGATTTGCCACTGCCGCTCAGGCCGGTAATCACCACCAGCTTGTCGCGCGGGATCTCGACGTTGATATTCTTGAGGTTATGGACGCGCGCGCCGCGCACGATGATCTTGTCCTGGGCCATGGTGGGTACGGCGGGACTATAGCACGCGCGTGGTGAGCGGACGATGAGAGGGGCGCGCTCGCAATTAGAGGTGTCCCGACCCCTGTAAGCCAAGCCAATCGAGTGCGCGGATAACCCTATACGCTTGGCGCGGCCAGTGGTAAGCGCTTAGACCCTGCCTCACCTATACGCGCCGGCGCGCCGAACTGGGATAACATAGACGACGTATGAGCAGACCGTTGGCCTTGGTGGTGGGTGCATCGGGACGGACAGGACAGCGAGTTGTGCGGGCGCTGCGCCGGCATGGCTTCCCGGTGCGGGCGCTGGTGCGTGATGCGTCTAAAGCCAACCTGGTAGCCGGCGAGGGTGTAGAGGTGTTGATCGGCGACGTCACCGACGAAGCAGACATCCGCCGCGCGCTAACAGGTGTGGCCTACCTGGTAAGCGCGCTGGGCAGCAAAGGGCCGACCAACGCGGCGCATATCGAGTTAATAGAGTTCACGACCATCGCCGAGCTGGCTCAGCTTGCCAAAGAGATGGGGGTGCAACACTTTGTGCTGTGCTCCTCGATGGGGGTCGAGATACCGGAGATGATCCCACCTTTGGCCGAGATCTTGCGCCAAAAGCGGCGCGGTGAGCTGGCACTGGAGCACAGCGGCGTGCCGTTCACGATCGTCCGCCCCGGTGGGCTGACCGATGAGCCTGGCGGTGGGGGCGTGGCAATTGCGCGCACGCTGCCCAGCTTCGGGATGATCGCGCGCGACGACGTGGCCGAGGTGATGGTCCAAGCGCTGCTGCAGCCGGAGGCCAGGAACAAGATCGCCGAGATCATTAACGCGCCCGACGCTGGGCCGGCTGACCGACCGGGGTTGTTTGCTGAGGTCGCATCGGGGTGAGCGAGAAGCGGACTGATAACGATTGACAGCCCAGCTTAACCGGATATACTCTGAGGCACAATGCGCTACCGAATTGCGCCTGTGGCTCACCTGAGTGACATTTCGATTATTCGGTTTGTCATTCCTGTGCGCCGGGCGCGGTAGGCCAGCGTGCGAAGTTCAGCAGACAGCTAGAGCCTTCCGGCTGCCGGAAGGCTCTTTTATTTGTGAGGTAGACCATGGCGACACAACTGTACGACACAACGCTACGCGACGGCACACAAGGGGAGGGCGTGAATCTCTCCGTGGAGGACAAGCTGCGCATCGCGCAGCGGCTGGATGAATTCGGCATGCACTACATCGAGGGCGGGTGGCCGGGCAGCAATCCGAAGGACGCCGAGTTTTTCGCCCGCGCGCGGACGATGCCGCTGAAGCAGGCGCGGCTGGCCGCCTTCGGCAGCACGCGCAAGGCCAATCTCGCCGTAGAGGCCGATCCGCAGATCAGGATGCTCCTGGAAGCCGGCACGCCCGCGGTCACCCTGGTGGCCAAGACCAGCACGCTGCACGTCCGCCATGTGCTGGAGACGAGCTTGGACGAGAACCTAAGGATGATCGCCGACAGCGTGGCCTTCTTCAAGCGGCACGGCAAAGAGGTCATCCACGATGCCGAGCACTTCTTCGATGGCTTCAAGCTGGACAAGGACTACGCGTTGGCGACCCTGCGCGCGGCGCGCGACGCCGGCGCGGACTGGCTGGTGCTGTGCGACACCAATGGCGGCACGATGCCCTGGGAAGTGGAGGAGATTGTGGGCTTCACCATCGCTGAGCTACAAAAGGATGGTCGAACCTGTCAGTTTGGCATTCACACGCATAATGACGCCGGTCTCGCAGTGGCCAACGCGCTGGCTGCGGTGCGCGCCGGCTGCGCGCAGGTCCAGGGCACGATCAACGGCGTCGGCGAGCGGGTCGGCAACTGTGACCTGGTGACCACCCTGGCCAATTTGAAGCTGAAGATGAACGACGATTGCGTGAGCGATGAGCAGTTGCGCCGGCTGACCGAACTCTCTCGCTATGTGTACGAAGTGGCTAACCTCACGCCGGACATCCGCCAACCCTATGTTGGCCAATCTGCCTTCGCCCACAAGGGCGGCATCCACGTCGCTGCCATCCTAAAGGTCGAGGAGAGCTATCAGCACGTTGATCCGGCGCGCGTGGGCAACCAAAAGCGCGTGCTGGTGAGCGAGCTGAGCGGGCGCGGCAACATCGCGTATAAGGCCAGAGAATTCGGCCTAAATCCCGACAGCGAAGAAGTGCAGCGCGTGTTGCAGCGCGTGAAGGAGTTGGAGAACCGCGGCTTCTTCTTCGAGGGTGCGGACGCCAGCCTCGAGCTGATGCTGCGCCGCGCCCAGCCGGACTATGCGCCGTTGTTCGAGCTGCTGGATTACATGGTCGTGGTGGAGCATCGCGAAGGGCGCGGCCTGTTGGCCGAGGCGACGGTGAAACTGCGCATAGACGGTGAGATCGCGCACACCGCGGCAGAGGGCGACGGGCCGGTGAACGCGCTCGACCTGGCCACGCGCAAGGCGCTGATCCCGCACTATCCGAAGCTCAAGAAGATGCGCCTGGTGGACTACAAGGTGCGCATTATTGACAGCGACAAGGCCACCGGCGCCACCACGCGCGTGACGATTGATTCCTCCAACGGGCGCCGCACCTGGACGACGGTGGGCAGCTCGACCAACATTGTGGACGCCTCCTGGCAAGCGTTGGCCGACTCAATGGAATATGCGCTATTGATCGCCTGAGGGGGTGAGGGGGACGTCCCTGGCGAAGCTGTAGATTTCAATGCCAAGCTCACGAG
>DAOTYZ010000078.1:0-2273 GCA_034434555.1 Candidatus Roseilinea sp. | reverse complement strand
CACGCCAGCGGCGCCAGCGCCTACAACGACGATGGCGTGCTCCTGCCTCACAGCGTGATCACCTGATCTGGCGGACTCCCGGCCAGCGCTGCATAGAGCTGCGGGAAGCAGCCGGCCACCACGCCCTCGACCAGGCCCTTGGCCTTCACCTGGCCCAGGCCACACATCGAGAAGTCACCCTCGGCCAGCCCGCGCTCCACCGCGCAGCGGTCGCAGACCATCAATAGAATGTTGTGCTCCTTGGCGACTTTGGCCAGCCGCTCGCCGATCGGCTCGCCCTGGCGCAGCACATACAGGTTGTCGTCGAAGAACATCATCCCGACGACCTGGGCGCCGTGAATCCCTTGCTCTAGTTGTGGCAGGATCATCTTGCCCAGTTTGTAGGTGGCGGACATATCGGTTGCGAATACGTATGCGACTTTCATCTTTGGTCTCCTTAGTTGAAATCGGTCTATATGCGGTTATCTGATATTGGGTAGGCGTCAGGTATCTGTGGTTGTGCCATCGTCACCCTGCCGCGCTCTCGGATAGCGCGTCCGGCCCAGGCCAGCAGAAAGGCCGCGATGCACGTCAACACAATCGCCGCGCCGGAGGCCACGTCCAGGTGGTAAGAGATCAGCAGCCCGATGAGCGACGCGAGCACGGCGATCAGCACGGCCAGCGCCATCATCACCGGCAGGCGGTTGGTCAACAGCGAGGCGGTCGCCGCCGGCACGATCAGCAGCGCGCTGGTGAGCACCACGCCCACGGCTTGGATCGCGCCCACCACCGCCAGCGCCATCAGCAACAGCAAGACGTAGCGAAGCCTGTCTGGGCGCAGCCCAATCGCCTGGGCGTGGAGCGGGTCGAACGAGGTCAGCTCCAGCTCCTTGTGCAGCAGCCCCAGCACGACGACGATGACAGCCGCGAGCGCCGCGAACAGCCGCAACTGGTCGTCCGTGACGCCGATGATGTAGCCGAAGAGCATGTGCGAGAAGTCGCGGAAGCTGCGCGCCGCGCTCATCAGCAAGATGCCCAGCGCGAACATGCCAGTGAAGGCGATCCCAATTGCGGTGTCCTCGCGTATCTCGCGCCGGCGCGAGAGCCAGCCGATCCCCAGCGCGGTGATGACGCCGGCGACCAGCGCGCCGGCGGTCATGTTCCAGCGGTTGAGGTAGGCGATCACCAGCCCCGGCAGCACCGTATGCGCCAGCGCGTCGCCGATGAACGCCATTCGGCGCAGCACCACATACACGCCCAGCAGCGCGCACGTCGCGCCGACCAGCGCGCCGGCCAGCGCCGCCGTGCGCATAAAGCCATACTGGAATGGCGCCAGGATCCAATCGAGCGGGTTCATGCGGTAACGCGCAGCCGTCCGTTCAACACGGCATCGGCTTTTTGTTGATAGTCAGCCAGCCCACGCCCGATCACGCGGCCGTCCAGCAGAAACAGCGCGTCATCGAAGTCCGCCTGTAGCCGGTCGAGTTCGTGGGTGGCCACGATCACGGTCTTCCCCTCGCGCTTCAGGTCGCTCAACAAGCCCGAGACCACCTCTCGCGTCGCGGCGTCAATGGCGTTTAGCGGCTCGTCCAGCAGCAACAGCTCTGCTTCCTGGGCCAGGGCACGCGCTAACAAGGCGCGCTGCTGCTGACCGCCGGAGAGTTCGCCGATCTGGCGCTCGGCCAGGTCGCGGATGCCCAGCCGTTCCAGCGCGGCGTCGGCCTTGCGCCAGTCCTCGCGCGAGGGCGAGCGCAGCCAGCCCAGGTGCGGGTAGCGGCCGGTGACCACCAGCCGGCGCACGCTGATTGGGAAGTGCCAATCCACTTCACCGCGCTGGGCCAGATAAGCCACCAGGTGGGGGCACTGCCCCGGCGGCAGGCCGCAGATCGTCAGTTGTCCCTCGGCGATCGGGAGCAAGCCGGTGGCCGCCTTGAGCAAGGTGGACTTGCCGGTGCCATTTGGCCCGACCAGCGCGAGGCGCGTGCCCACCGGCACGGTGATCGTCACGTCGCGCAGCGCCGGCTGGACGGCGGCAGGGTAACGCACGGCGAGGCGCTGGGCGGCCAGAGCCGGCGCCCCGCGCATGGGCGAGGCGCTGGCCTTGCCGCCATAGGGGAAGAACCAGCGTGCCATCAGCGCAATGCCTGGACGATGGCCTGGACGTTGTAGCGCATCATCTCGATGTACGTCGCCCCTGGGCTGCCCGGCGCGCCCAGCGCGTCGGTGAACAGGCGCGGCCCAACCGCGACGCCGGCTTCCTGCGCCACGCGCTCGACCAGCTTGGGGTTGGTGAC
>DAOTYZ010000077.1:0-3415 GCA_034434555.1 Candidatus Roseilinea sp. | reverse complement strand
GACTGAGTTTAGCGGTCATGTTGGGAATCTTGTAGCACGGGCGGTGGCGAATGGGAAAGCCCTCTCATAAAAAATCTCGCTTCTACCAAGCAGTTACAGCCACCCCAGCGCTCGTCTCCGCTTATTGTCCTGGATTGAAGGCCCTTCAACCAGCCGACAAGGCAAAGATCATCTGCCGCAACTCGAAGAAGCTAACGGGCAGCGCCTGCCTTGACAAGGCCCTCAAGCAGGCAATGCCGAACGATCCGCGCTGGGACTACGCAATCGGCTATCAGCGCGACAACACAGAAGAGATTGTGTGGGCGGAAGTCCATCCTGCTGACAGCGGCAAAACTATAGGGGAAGTGGGCAAGAAACTTGGCTGGTTGACCAACTGGCTAGCAAGTGAAGGGCAAGCAATGAACTACACGCCGCGCCGACTGGTATGGGTGGCCAGCGGCCGCAGCAGCTTCTCAAACAACGACCCAAAGCTGCGCAGCCTTAGGCAGCGCGGCCTCGAATTCGCCAGCGGCCATCTGGTGCTCTGAACAGCATGCCGGCCGGGCCTTCGCTCACCTCTTCTAATTCGCTGGTTAAGAGGGTTGCTGTCGCATGCCTGTGCCTGAGCGCGGGATGCTTTCACCGATTGCGCGGACTGGAAGCGTCGCAGAATGTCGTGCTTCTATTCTCTGCGTTCTCCGCGCCTCTGCGCGAGACCGGTCTAGCCTCCATTCACGAATGCACCCTGCGCGCGCGTTCAGTTATCATTCGCGCGAGGTCACGACCTTGCATCGCGCACTCCTGCTCATCCTGGCCGTTTACTTCACCGCCGGCGCGCTGTATGCAATCAGCGCACCCTTCCTAGAGGTCTCCGACGAAGTGCGCCACTACGCCATGGTCGAGCATTTGGCGCAGGGCAATGGGCTGCCGATCCAGGACGAGGCGCTCAACCAGCGTATCTTGGACGAGGAACGTCGGGCGCGCCGGCCGCTGACCTACTATGCCCAGGAGGGCAGCCAGCCGCCGCTGTATTACGCGCTGATGGCGCTGGTCGCGCTGCCGTTTGATCGCAGCGACCACGCCGAGCGGGTCTGGCCCAACCCACACGCCAAGCTGGGGCGCGCCGACGCGACCAACAATTGGAACCAGCTCATCCACGCGCCAGAGGCGGAATCCTTCCCCTGGCGCGGCACGGTGCTGGTCGTGATGTTGATGCGATTCATCGGGGTGGCACTCGGTGCAGTGACGGTCGCCGGCTGCTACGCGCTGGGGCAGATGCTGGGCGGACCGGCGATCGGCGCGCTGGCCGCGGGGTTGGTCGCCTTCAACCCAATGTTCGTGCACATCATGGCCTCGGTCAACAACGACACGCTGGCAACCACGCTCTCGACGCTGGTGCTGTGGCAGGGGGCGCGCCTGATCGAAGACAGCGCCGGCCTGCGCCGCGGCTTGCTGCTGGGGACGCTCCTGGGCGGCGCAGCGCTGACCAAGGCATCGGGATTGGCGCTTGTCTTGGTCGTGCCGACGTTCGTCCTGCTCGCCTGGCTGTGGCAGGCGCGCCAGGCGAGGCTGCCGCTGCGCGCCATGCTGCGGCAGTTGGCCGGCCTGGGGGCAGCAACGTGGCTGCCCGCTGCGCTGATCGCCGGCTGGTGGTATGGGCGCAACCAGGTGCTCTATGGCGAGTTCACCGGCACCAGCATGATGGCGCGCATCGCTGGTGCGCGCGAGACGCCCCCGTCCTGGCTGGCCCTGCTGGGCGAATGGGATGGCTTCTACAAGGCGTTCTGGGGCCTGTTCGGCGCGGTCAATATCCCTATGGACGAGTGGATCTACGACGCGCTGGAAGGGTTGCTCATTGCGATTGGTGGCGGGCTGCTGATAATCGCCGCGCACTGGCTCAGCCGGCGCGGATGGCGGTCGGATATGAACGCTCAAGCGTGGATCGCGCTGATGCTCTTCGCTGCCTTCGTCGTCGCGTTGGCCGCGCTGGTCCGATGGACCTCGCTGACGCTGGCCAGCCAGGGCCGGCTGCTCTTCCCGGTGATCGGCGCCTTTGCTGCCCTCGGCGGGTTGGGCCTCGCGCAGCTCGGCCGGTTGATCCTGGGCGAACGGTGGGGCTGGGCCGGGTTAGGGCTGGTGGTCGCGCTTGCCCTTTTGACTTTGCTCGCCCCGTTTCTATATATTCGGCCCGCTTACGCCCTGCCGCAGCGCTTCCCACCAGATGTCTCGCCGGCGCTCGACCAGCAGACTGAGCTGGTCTTCGAGCAGCAAATCCGCTACTTGGGGTTTCGCGTGGACACGCCCCGCCAGCGCGTTCGCCCCGGCGACGTGCTCGACGTGACGATCTACTGGCAGGGGCTGAAGCAGATGCATCGCAACTACAGCGCCTTCATCCGCCTTTATGCCAAAGGCGATGTCCCCGTCCATGTCCTGGACACCTACCCAGGCGGGGGCATGTGGCCCACCAGCCTGTGGGTGCCGGGCGAAGTCATCGCCGATCACTATCGGTTGCGCATCGAGGAGAATATGACGAACACCCAGCTCTCCCCGACAGCGCTCTGGCTCGACGTGGGGGTGTGGGACTTTACCGAGCAGCGCTTCCTGGCCACGTTTGAGCCGAGCGGCCGGCCAACCGGTCGGCAACGTTATGAAGCTGCCAGCTTATACGCGGATCAACCGGTGAGCACGATCCCGGCTGGGCCGCGCCTGGCCCAGGTCGTGCCGCTGAACGCGCGCGTGGAGCAGCGAGGTGATGCGCTGACGCTGCGCTTGGACTGGCTGGTCACCGACGACATTCAGCAGGATCACACCACGTTCGTACAACTGTTCGACCAGGCAGGCAGCAAGCTGCCGCCGCAGGCCGACGCACGCGCGCTGGGCGGGACCTTTGCCCCACGCTGGTGGCGCAGGGGCGACCGCATCGCCGGCGATGTCTACACCATCACGCTGCCAGCGGATTTCGCGGCCGGCGCATACGTCTTGAAGTTCGGGCTGTATCGCGCCGACGGCGCGCGCATGGCGGCTTACGACCAATTCGGGGGCGCGATTCCCGACGCCGCGCTGAGCCTGCCGGTGGAGATCATCAGATGAGCGAGATGCTCTACAGCCGCCAAGCGGTGCGCGAATGCCTGCGCGCGCGCCGACGAAAGATTCATCGCCTGTTGATCAGAGAAGGCGTCGAGGACGCGCCGATCCTCCGCGAGATCCGCACTCTGGCCGAGGCCCAGCGCATTCGCATCTCGGTCGGCGCAGCGCGCCAAGCGCTGCCACCGGAGGCGCAGGGCGTCGCACTGGAGGTAGGGGAATACCCATATGCGGATTTGGATGACTGCTTTGCCCTGGCGCAAGCGCGCGGCGAACGTCCCTTCCTGTTGATCTTGGACGGCGTCCAGGACCCTCACAACATGGGCAACCTGGTCCGCACGGCAGAGGCCGC
>DAOTYZ010000076.1:0-4592 GCA_034434555.1 Candidatus Roseilinea sp. | reverse complement strand
GCCCTCTTGCTGATGCTTTGATTATAGAAAGCCTCGGCCAAAAGGGGGTGCGTTCACCAATGGGGGCAACCTAGAAGCGCGGCGCTCTATGTGGAAACCTTCCCCCGCGTGCGGGGGAAAAGAAGGGGGCATTGCCCCAAGCCGTGAATGCACCCCAGAGTGGTCAGTATGGGTGCGTTCACCAATGGGGGCAACCTAGAAGCGCGGCGCTCTATTATGTGGAAACCTTCCCCCGCGTGCGGGGGAATAAGAAGGGGGCATTGCCCCAAGCCGTGAATGCACCCCAGAGTGGCCAGTATGGATGCGTTCACCAAATAGGGGCAACGTAGTGCGCCTTCTGACCAAGGAGCTGTGCCTTCAAATTCCTCGCGTTCTCCGCGTCTCCGCGTGAGATCGGCCTTGTCCCCAATCGTGAACGCACCCCTTCATCGCGGAATCCGGTTAAACTAGAAGCGAGCACATCATGGCCGCCGAGCATTGCTTTCGCCAATATCGCCCGCGCGCGCTGGAGATCATTGACACCACGCTGCGCGAAGGGCAACAATCTTCCCTGCTCCACGACCATCACAAATACTTCTTCACCGCCGGCGACAAGGAAGAGATCACGCGCAGCCTGATCCTCTACGGCGTTAAGTTCATCGAGCTCTTCGCACCGAACGTGAGCGCGCACGAAGCAGAGGACTGGAAGACCGTGCGGGCCATCCGCAACGAGCTGATCACCCAGAAGGGCTACACCTTTCTGCTGGCCCACGTGCGCTGCCACCCTGCCGATGTCGAGGCCGCGATTCAGGCCGGCGCGGACGGCCTGAACATGTACATCGGCACCTCGGAGCAGGCGCGCGCCTACAACCACGGCCAGGGGCTGGACGAGATCGCGCGCCGCGCGCGCGCGCTGATCGAGGACGTGCGCCGCAACCACCCCCAGCTCATCCTGCGCTTCAGCGGCGAAGACGCTTTTCGCACCCGCGAAGCCGACCTTTTCCGCGTGTACGACCAAGTGGCCGAGCACGTGGATCGCCTGGGCACGCCCGACACGGTGGGCGTGGCCACGCCGGCGGCGGTGGTCCGCCGCGTGCATGTCCTGCGCCAGCGCTACCCCAAAGTCGCCCTGGAGGGCCACTTTCACGACGACCGCGGCTTTGCCCTGATCAACGCGCTAGAAGCGGTGAAGGCCGGCATGCAATACGTGCAGACCACCCTCCTGGGGATCGGCGAGCGCAGCGGCATCACCAGCATGACCGCGCTGCTCTTCAATTTATTCATAGACCGCGAATACGACCGGCTGGAGGGCTATCACCTGCGCGCCTCCTATCCGATCAACGTGATGATGGCCGACAAGCTGCGCACGCTGGTGCCATCCAAGGAGCCGGTCAGCCTGACCAACCGCACCCACGCCGCCGGCGTGCATCAGAAAGGCGTTCTCAACAGCAGCCACACGTATGAAGCCCACCCGCTCGACCAGTTCGGCGTCACCGAGTCGGAGATCTTGCTCGGCCCGCTGAGCGGCTGGAACATTGTTCATTACTTCCTCAAGGAGATTTGCGGCTTCGAGTTGGACGAGGCGACCGCCAGGGCGATTGCGACCTGCTTCAAGGAGCGCATCTACGCGATCGCGCCCGGTGATTCGCCCGCCGACCTGCTCATCCAGATCGCGCAGCAGGAGTTCGGCCTGCGCACGATCCAGGTGCCGGAACAATTCCGCCAGGCGGTGGCCCAGAACCTCACCGATGGGGCCACCCGCGAGGTCGGCGAGGTGCGCCACGCCAGCGGGATCATCCTGCGCACGCGGCAATAGTCGAATTGCGCTTTTCAGCGCTTTGGATAAGCTTAATCTAATGACATCATGCAATTCACGCGCGCATTGTTCCACTTCGCTGCCATCGCTGCGCTGCTGCTGACCGGCACAGATCAAGCGGGCGCACAAGCAACGGCGCCGGCACCCAGTAGCCTGATCCAGCCTGCCGGCGAGACGCCGGTTCAGCTCACCCGCGCCCAGGTGCGCATCCAGGTGCTGCGCGTCAAGGGCGCGGAGGAGGACTTGCCACCGATCGCCCACGTTCGCTCGACGTTTACCCTGCGCAACCCGGGCAGTGCCTCGGTCACGCAGACCGTCCAACTGCTGCTGGCCGAGGCCGAGGGCGCGCCGGAGCTGGAGGGCGTGCTGATGACTTTGCGAGGGCGGTCGCTGCCGCTGCTCATTGACCTCGTCCCCCGTCCCGATGGCGCGCCGGCCAGGCTGGCCAGCGCGGAAGTGGCCCTGCCGGCGGGCCGGGATGCCTTGCTGGCCACCGAATACTTCGCCCAGCCAGTCACCCAACTGCCCTATGCGCGCTTTCGCTACCTGCTCTCGACCGGCGCGGGATGGGCCGGCGCGATTGCCTCGGTTGAGTTCACCCTGGCCCTGCCCTACGCCGCCAACGCGGAGAACGTCTTGCTGGCGCATTCTTCGCCCGGCGGCCAATTCATCGGTGGGCAGGTCCGCTGGCGCTTTGAGGCGCTCGAGCCGGCAGCCGGCGACGCCTTCTTCGTCACCGTGCTCTCGCCGGTCGTCTGGGAGCGCATCCAGGCCGCCCGCCGCACCGCGCAGCTCCGCCCACGCAGCGCCGCGGCCTGGCGCGCCCTGGCCCAAGCCTACCTGAGCGCCATCTACGTCGAGGGCGACGGCCCACAGCTCGGCGTGGACTTCATCCCGCTGATGGAGGAGGCCTACCGGCGCGCCCAGGCGCGCGCCCCAGGCTCGGCGAGCTTGCACGCTGAGCTTGCCCAGGCCCTGCTCAGGCTCTACCCGCGCAATCTGCCGGCAGATGTCTTCGAGAAAGTCCTGGCTGCCCTGCGCGCCGCGCTTGCGCGCGACCCGCAGGACGCGCTGACCCAGCAGGTCATCGCCGATCTGCGTGCGCGGCTGACCCAGCTCGGACAGGGGAGCGGACCGGAGGCCGAGACGGCCCGCCAGCAACTGGCCCAGCTCGAGCAACTGACTGGCGGCCAGGTGACGCCGACGCCCGCGCCGACCGCGCTGCCTACCGAGGTCCCGCCCCCGACGCCAACTGAAGCCCCACCGCAGCCGGAGGCGACGCCGACCGCGCTGCCGCCGACGCCCGCGCCGGAGATAGACAGCGCAACGCCGATGGCGACACCGCCCACGGACGGCGCACTGGATACACCGACCGCTGAGCCGGTCGCCGCGACCACGCCTGTGGCTGAGGAAGCCACGCCCAACGGCGCGCTGGCGGTGACCGAGGTCGCCGTCCCGACGGCCGTGGTCACCCTGCCGGGCGCGCGTGAGCCGTCTGATGCGCCGGCCGGCTTGAGTGGACCTGCTGGCCTATTGGTGCTGGCGCTGGCCTATCTCCTCGGCGGACTAGCCGTCCTGCTCATTCATAGCATCTTGGCGCAGCGCGACCGCACCAAGGCCGAGGCGATGATCCTGACCGCCAACAAAGATGAGGAGGACGGCGACTAGGACAGGGTGAGGCAGGGCGCCGGCGACCCCCCGCAGCGCCCCGCCCTCCGTATTGCCACGTAGGGGCGACGCGGTGCGTCGCCCAAAAATCCCGCCCGACCCTATCGTAGGGGCGTAGCGGTGCTACGCCCCCCGCGCAGCCACCAAACACCCCGCCTCAGCGCCCCCGCAGCGCTTTAGTCCGGGCGCGCGTTTAGATTCTTCGCTTCGCTCAGAATGACAAGGGTAAGGCAGGGCGCCGGCGACCCTACGCGCTCACTCCTGGCCGCGCCAAGCACAACCCCAACGCATCTACCTGAAAGAAAGCAACGCGGGAGCGCCCTTCTGGGCGCTCCCGCGTTTAGCTATCGTGTTGCTCCCGTAGTTGCTACGGTCGGCGCACGATCGGCAGGAAGAAGCGGAACTGCACCTTGACCACCACGCTGTTCGACGTCACCGGCGTGTTGGGGAAGGTGACCGCGTTCACGACCGCCGTGTTGGTCAGCACCAGGCCGGGCGTGACCGGCGCGCTGGCCACGATCTGGATGGCCGGCGCCGCGCCCACGCTCAGCGAGCTGACCGTGCACGTCACCGTCTGCCCGCTGTTGCCGCACGACCAGCCGCTCCCAGTCGCGCTGACGAAGGTCAGGCCGGCCGGCAGCACGTCCGTGACGACCACGTTGGCTGCCGGGCTAGGCCCATTGTTGGTCACCAAGATGGTGTAGGTCAACTGCGCGCTCGGCGTGATCGTGCCGGCGATGGCCGTCGGGAAGCTCAGCGCCTTGCTGATGCTGAGGTTGGCCACCGGCACCACCGGCGTGGTGACGGTGTCGGTGTTGTTCGCCGGCTGCGGGTCAAACTCAGTGGCGGCAACCGTGACCGTGTTGGTGATGGTGCCGGTCGGCGGCGCGATGATGCTGTAGACGACCACTGCCAGGCTGCCGGCGCCCAGCGAGGGCACGGTGAAGGTGACCGCTGTGCTGGTGCTGCTTGAGAATGTCGCACCGCCGCTGGTGGCGACCACGCCGCCGAAGGTCGCGCCGCCCTGGATCACGTCGGTGATCACGATGTTGGTGGCCGTCAGCGGGCCAAGGTTCAGCACCACCACCGAGTAGAACGCCGGCTGGCCGGCGAGCGCCTGCGTGATGGG
>DAOTYZ010000075.1:0-7555 GCA_034434555.1 Candidatus Roseilinea sp. | reverse complement strand
GGGAGGACCTGGTCTACAACCTGGCCCGACCGCTCAAGACGCTGCGTCTGGAGAACAGCAACGCCTCTCAGCGTTGGCTACCACGCTCACCTGCGATGGTAGCTGGACTCAGTTTGGACTGTTTGCTTGGGAGCGTTGTGCCACCTGTCAACACTTAACGGGGAGACTATCGGACAGGATAGCAACCAGAAACGGCATGGTGGCGAGGAACAAACTATATAGCCCAACGGATACCTCGCGAAGCGCCAGCCAGGCCGCGCCCAGGAACAGGGTGCTGTTGGTCAGGCCGACGATGGCGAGCTGTGGCCACTGTCTGCCGCGTGGCACCGCCGTGTTGCGACGGATGCCGTAGCTCCAGGCCAGCATCAATGCGCCGGCGATGGCAAAGCGAATGCTCAGCACGGTCAGCGGCGGCCGTGCCTGAAAGCCATACTTGGCCGCCGTCGAAGCCGAAGCCCACAGAAAGACGAACAGTAGACCGAGGATCGTGTCCAAGATGAGTCGATGCCTGCTAATGCCAGGCCGACGGAGCGCCTGCTGGGGATGGGGCAACGCCTGGCTTCGACAACTGCAGGTAAAAACGGTTAGTGTAAGGCAATGGATATTCAGACAAGTGCAGCCGGTTGAAAATGGCGCGGCTGCGCGCGTATGCCCACAGGCCGACCAGTTTCGCCAGCGCGCCGCCCGCCGTTCGGGCAAGCGCTGCCGCGCGCGCTGCGGCGGCAAAGTGCGTCGCCTCGCGCCGGTAATCTCCGGCGAACAACAGCCGCCAGCTCGAAGCCCCGCTGCTCGCGATTAGCGCTTGCAGATCCGCCTGTTCCGGCAGCCCATACCGCACGTGCTCGCTAAGGTAGCGATGCGGCGCGCCATGCAGGGTGGTGTAGAGCTGATTGAGCCGGGCTTCCGATTCCGCATGTCCAGGACTGCCAAAAGGCGCGGCCAGGATGACCGATTTTGCGCACACCCGCAGACATTCGCGGACGAAATCCAGCCGGCGATGGCGCGGCAGGTGTTCCAGGGTGTCAATCGCTGTCACCACGTCAAATGCTCCCTCGACAAAAGGCAGGTGTTCCCCATCGTAGGACACGTCGCCGCTCCCGTCCACATTGACGCTGATCACCCGGCACGAAACGAAGCGCGCCAGCAGGCCCGACCTCCCCCCGACATCCAACACGCGCGCATCGGCCCGGCCATCAGCCATAATCAGCCGCGCCACCACATGGTGGCGTTCGTACAAGTCGTAGGACAGCAACCGGTTCGCCCGCGTCATTTCGACCCTGCCTGAACCAGTTCGACCAGAAGCTCGCGAAAGCGCGGCGCAACGATGCCCCAGTCGTACTGTCGGCGCGCTTTCGCCTGGCCGGCCTGCCCCAGCGCGCTCCGCAACTCGGCCGAGCTGCCCAATCTCACTACAGCCTGCGCCAGGTCGGCGACATCGCCATAGCTGACTAGCAAGCCGTTTTCCCCATCGGCGATCACGCTGGGCGAAGCGCCCGCCCGCGAGGCGACAACCGGCTTCCCAGCCGCCCAGCTCTCCACGATCACAATGCCGAAAGACTCACGGTCGGACAGATGCACCACCATGTCGGCTGCCGAGAGGATGGCTGGCTTGTCCTCTTCGGCGAAGTCGGTGATCCATGTGACGCGGTCGGGATGGGGCAGGCTGCGGATGCAGCGCTGCAGCGCTGCAACTTCTGGGGTGTCGTTTCCTGCGCCGGCCAGCAGCAGGCGCGCCTTGGGCAGCTCGCGCCAAATCACCGGCATCGCCTCCAGCATGAGATCGAGGCGCTTATAGGCCGTCATGCGTCCGACCATGCCGATCACCACATCGTCATCGCCCCAGCCCTGCCGACGGCGGAAGTCTCGTCCGGCCTGAGGCGCGTCCAGCGTCGCTGCGTCTACCCCGCCGCCGATGACGTGAATGCGCGCGCCGGGACACCGCGGATGGAGGAACTCGGCTTCGTAACTGCTCAGCGCCACATAGGCCTGCGCGCGACCGATGGCGCGGTACATGCGCGGCAGATCGTAGCTCCAGTGATCGGTTGGGTGCACTGTGCCGATCAGCGCCACCGGCCGTCGGCTGTGCTGGCCGGCAGCCAGCGCGTCATACATGTGAATCATGGGAAAGGACGCCGCGACGATCACATCTGCCGGCTGCCTTGCGATGGCCCTGCGCAATCCCGGCACCAGCGGGCCGAAATACAGGCCGCGCAGCCAGTCCTGTCCGGGCAGGCGCAACTTGTAAGCCACACGCGCGGCGTTCAAGCGCCACCAGGTCAGCCGATTAAACACCGCAAAGCGGCGCACGCAAACGCCGTTCAGCATCTCTGCCCCGGCTGGCAGGCGAGGCTGGTGTGGATCAATGAACAACTCGCAGCGCTGCGCGACTGTGGTGAATACCGTCACGTCGTCGCCGGCATGCGCGACAAATCGCTCGGCCAGCGATTGCGCCAGCCACTGCACCCCCCCTTTGGAAGGGTGATAAGCATGGGTCACGAACAAAACTCGCATTTGCCCTGCGCGTTACGTGCGCTGTTTTGTCAATGGGTGCACTTCTGCTACCGAGCGGTAGATGTCCTGATGAGCTTGCTGAAACTGCGTCACCCGGCCTTCGACCGCCGCCCGCAGCGCGCCGGGCGAAAAGGATCGGCCTTGCAGGTCGGCAATGGCGGCCAGGATGCAATCGGCCTCCACGCGATCAACCACCACGCCCAGCCCGGCCTGTTCCACCCATCTCGCCATCGGGATGGCACGGCTGACCAGCACCGGTTTGCCTGCTGCCAGCGACTCGAGCAGCGAGTGAGGGTATGCCTTCACCACGTCGCTGCGGTCAGCCAGCACCACTGCGGCGCTGGCCTCTGCCAGTAGCATGTTCACATCCACCCGTTCATTCAGCACGCGCACTCGTCCACCCAGGCCGCGCGCCTGCACGCGCTCCATCATCTCCTCGTAGAGGATACCGCGCCACAGGAAGACCAGATGCAGATCGGTGCGACGCTGCGCAGCTTCCAGCAGCGCGTCCACGCCTTTGCTGGTGAACTGCCCCGTCGTCCAGGGCGCAGAGCCGGCCAGCAGCGTGAGCCGCGCGCCAGGGGGCAGCGGGGTGTGGGAGAACCGGCTGGCATCAATGGCTGGCGGGATAAACTGAGCCTGTTCGATCCCCCATCCGCGCAGCCGCTGCTCGTCTTCCAGGCTGGACACCAGGATTCTGTGCGCCAGCCTGGCCAGCCGACAGGCCATCTCGCGGTGGTCCGCGTGGATGCCACCGACCACTGTGTAAACCACCGGCCGGCGCAGCAGGCGCAACACTGCAAAAGGGAACGGGTCGGGATTGAAGACGTGGTGCAGGCGCGCCGATCTTTCTCTGCGCCACAGCGCAGGCAGTTGCGTCAGCCCCCAAGTCAGGCGCGGGATGCGCGTGCCCGGCACGCGCGCCGGATAGAGATGGAATAACTCGCCTGGGGCGACCTGCTGCAACAGCCGTATATCCTGTGTTACGGCTTCGCACTCCGCTATCGGCGAGCGCGGGATGGTCACGTGGTAGAGGATGCGCGCCTCAGACAATCCGGCCTCTCGTCACCCGCGCGTTCTGACCACCAGAGCAGCCCCGCCAGCCGTCCAGGCAGCCCAGGCCGATCGCGCGCGCCTGGCTCAGGTTGCCCCGCTGGATGGCGGTCGCGCCGGCGTAGACGCCGTAGAGGGTCCAGCGCATAAACGAGGCCAGCCAGCGCCGGCCGTGGAACTTGCGCGCATACAGGAAACGGTTGCGCACGACATAGTAGGAGTGGAGATCGCGACGAATGGCCGCCGAACGATCAACCGCGTGATGAACGATCGCCGAGCCGTTTACCACGCAGTGCCAGCCGGCTGCCCTGGCCCTGGCGCACAGGTCGGCCAGTTCGCCGCCGAAGAAGTAGGCTTCGTCCAGCAGGCCGACTTCGCACAGGACTTGGCTGCGGATCAGCGCGCAGGTGCCCGGCACATAGTCCGTCGGCCGCAGTGCTCCTGGCGATAGCGGATCGAGGATGTGCGAAGCCAGATGTCGGCCAATGTCGCGCCCGCCGGCCGCCAGCAATCGCCCTGGCGCTGCGGCGTCCATCAACACCGGCCCAACGATGCCGACCCGCTCGTGGCTTTCAAGCGTCGCCTGAAGGTGTTGGATGGCGTCGCCTTCGGCCTGTGCGTCGTTGTTGAACAGCAGCACCGACCGGCAGCCGGCCTCCAGCGCGCGGGTCAGGGCCAGGTTGTTGCCACCGGCGAAGCCGCGGTTCGTCGGGCTGTAGATCACTTCCACTTCGGCCAGCGCTGCGCTCAGCGCCTCGACCTCGTCGGGCCGGGAGCCGTTGTCCACCACCCAGATGCGCTTGTCGGCGATCGGCCAGCGCTGCGCCAGGCGCACGCAGGCAATCGTGTCGCTCGACTGATTCCAGTTCAGGATCACGATGCCCAGCGTCATGGCGCAGCAGACCCTTGCTCGGCGGCGCGGCAGCGGTAATAGCTGGAGCCGCGATCACAGCGGCGCGGGTTGGCCGGCAGTTCGCCCAGCGTCTCTTCGAGAATCTCCCACCCGGCTTCGCGCAACCAGCGGCCCAGCCCGGCGTGCGTAAAGCGGCTGCCATGTTGCCAGCCGGGCGCCGGCGACACAAAATAATCGGCGTCATCGGTTTCCAGCGTCACCACGCTTTGCACGACCAGATACCCCCCGCTGAGCGGCCGCAGCGCGCGCAGAAATTCAGCCGGCTGCCGCAAATGGTACAGCCCGCCGGTGCACAGGATCAAATCGTAGGTCGGCGCAGAACGAATGAACGTCCACACATCGGCAACCTCGAAACGCAGGCCAGGCAGACCGAGCAATTCAGCGGCGGTCTGCGCCCGGCGAATCTCCTGCGCGTCCAGGTCAACGCCGGTGATTTCCAGGCCGGGCCGCAGCGACGCCAGCAAGCAGGCGTAGTAGCCATCGGCGCAAAACAAATCCAGACACGTGGTCTGTGGCGTCTCGGCCAGATCATCCAGGCACCGCCGCAGATAAGCCTCAATCACCTGCTCTTTGGCGCGTTGATTGGCGAGATGAGCCAGCGGCCCCGGCCTGATAAACTGACGCAGCGAAAACCGTTCGCCTTTCTCCACGTAGCCTGCATCCAGCCGCCGGCGCAAGGGATTGAGCAAAGCGGCCAGTTGATCGGCGCGGCGCGGCGGGAAGTGCGTTTGCAGTCCCAGCCGGCTGAAGTCGTGATACCATGGGCGCAGCGCGCGCACCTGTTCGTGTGTCTTCGGGTGGGCAGGCGGCATTGCGACAGAATTTTAACATGCTGAATGCCGGCGGCAGTGGCAAGCCTGGCGGCAACGGCAAGCCCGGCGGCTTGCCCAACACCCATCGGTAAGCCCGGCGGCTTGCCCAACACCCATCGGCAAGCCCGGCGGCTTGCCTAACATGTAACCATGCCCAGCGTTGATGTTGTGATCGTCAACTGGAATGGCCGGCGCTACCTGCCGGCCTGCTTCGAATCGCTGCGCGCCCAGCGCGGCGTCGATTTTCAAGTCTGGTTGGTGGACAACGGCTCGACCGACGGCTCTGTGGCATGGGCGCAGGCGCACGGGCCGCAGATTCGCCTGATTGCCAATGACACCAACCGGGGCTTTGCAGCGGCCAACAACCAGGCGATTCGCGCCGGCCAGGCCCCCTACGTCGCCACCCTGAACAACGATACCGTCGCCGATCCCCGCTGGCTGGCTGAGCTGGTGCGCGCGCTGGACGAAAATCCGCGCCGGGGCATGGCGGCTGCGCTGATGGTCTTTGCAGACCGCCCCGACATGATTAACTCAGCCGGCATTGCGGTGGATCGGTTGGGCATCGCCTGGGATCGGTTGGGCGGGCAACCGGTGGCGAACAGCGAGACCAGCGCGACGCCGGTGTTTGGCGCATGCGCCGGCGCTGCGCTCTATCGCCGGGCCATGTTGGACGACATTGGCCTGTTCGACGAAGATTTTTTCGCCTACCTTGAAGATGTCGATCTGGCCTGGCGCGCGCAATGGGCCGGCTGGGACGCGGTGTATGTGCCCACAGCCCGCGTCACGCATCACCATTCCGCCACCGCCGGCGAGGGATCGCCATTCAAAAGCCGGCTGCTGGGACGCAACAAAGTCTGGTTGATCACCAAAAACTATCCGCTGCCGCATCTATGGGTGTATGGATGGCTGATCGGGTTGTATGACCTGGCCGGCGTGGGGCGTGCCCTGCTGAATCGACGCGAGCTGAGCGCCCTGGCCGGCCGGCTGGAGGGTTGGCGGGGCGCTCGGCGCATGTGGCGCAAACGGCAGCATCTGGTGCGCCGGCGCTCGGCTGCTCAGATCATGTCCCGGCTGGCGCCGGTTCAGTCTCCGCAACAAGTACTGGCCCGCTACCGCCACCTTGTCGCCCGCTAGCGCAGCGGTTGTCTCGATGAACGGACAGCAGGTATGAGGACGAAAAGAACACTGGTTGTGTTGGTCTTAGCAGCGATCGTATTCGATGTATCGGTCCGCGCTCAATCCATGCTGCCGGCTTACGCAGATGCGGGCTGGCCTGGCGCAACAGTCTGGCGCACACCCGGTGCATCTGCAATCCTCACGCCCAGGGCCTTTTTGCCACTTGTGGTCGATCAACCGACCCGCATCGCAGTGATCGGGGATTTTGGGCTGGCCGGCCCCGCCGAGGCGGCCGTGGCCGGCCTGGTGGACGCCTGGTCGCCGACCTACGATGTCTCATGAAAAGCTCACTGGTTTTCCGTGCGTAGGCAATACCTTAGCGGCGAACTGCTGGCAGATGCAAGGCATACGTGCCCGTCACCGGTGTCCCCAGCGAGACTTCATCCACCAGGAGGATCAGCCCGCTGCTGCCGCCATCGGTTGCCTCGATGGTCACCGTGACAGCCTGACCGCTGAAGATAGCAGCGTCCAGCCAGATGTGGGTCCAGGTCGTGCTCAAGGGCAGGGCCATTTGCGCGGTCTGAGAGTCGCTTTCCAGGCGTGCGGTGGCAACGTCTCCGCTGTCGGCGCCGATGGCCCTGGTCATCAGCGAAAGCACGCTGCCCGCCGGCACAGGCGCCGCTACGAACTGTTCTATCTTGCCTGTGCCGGTGATGGCAGCGCCGCGCTGCCCGCTGTGCGCCTGCGCTGTATAGCCAGCGTTGATGCTGAACGCCCAGGCCCCGTTCACCTCGAAATGTGTGCGGCTAATCACGTTGTTCAGCGGAGGCAAGACGGCAAGACTCTGGCTGCCGGTTGCGCGCGCGCGGAGGGTCGGCAGCGAGGCAAATCCCCAGCGCGAGATGGCCAGATCGTAGGCGCCGGCTGCAGGATAGTAGGCGGCGGCTCGCCCTTGCCCGTTGCTGTGCTGAACAACGCAGGCGCCCGGCGCACTCACCTGAGCGTTGAACACCGGCTGGCCGACGTTGTTCGTGACCAGGGCAGAGACCACATGGCTGCTGCCAATCGTCGTGGTCACTGGATGACTAAACGGGCCGATATTGCCAGCGGCGTCCCTGGCCCGCGCCCGGAATGAGATCGTCGAGCAGCT
>DAOTYZ010000074.1:0-5866 GCA_034434555.1 Candidatus Roseilinea sp. | reverse complement strand
TCAGCCGATTGCCGTTCTCGATCAAAATCATGTTGGAGCAGGCGCTTCGCCAATGCGACGGCTTCGCCATCACCGAAGATGACGTGGTGCGCCTGGCGCAGTGGCAACCCGCCGAGGTTCAAGCTGCTGAGCTGCCCTTCAAGCCGGCGCGGGTCATCCTCCAGGACTACAGCGGCATTCCCTGCCTGGTGGACCTGGCCGCGATGCGCAGCGCGGTGGCCCGCCTGGGTGGCGACCCGCGGCGCATCAACCCGGTCGTGCCGGTGGACATGGTCATTGATCACTCGGTGCAAGTGGATTACTACGGTTCGCCAGACGCGCTGCGCTTGAACATCGCCAAGGAGTTCGATCGCAACCTGGAGCGTTACCAGTTCGCCCGTTGGGGCCAGAAAGCCTTTCGCAACTTCAGCGTTGTGCCGCCTGGCAGCGGGATCATCCACCAGGTCAACCTGGAATACTTGGCCCGCGTGGTGTGGTTGAAAGACGGCCTGGCCTATCCCGACACTCTTGTGGGCACCGACAGCCACACCACGATGATCAACGGCCTGGGCGTGGTGGGCTGGGGCGTAGGGGGCATCGAAGCCGAGGCCGTGATGCTTGGCCAGCCGCTCTACCTCGTCATGCCGGAGGTGATCGGCTTTAAGCTCTACGGCGCGCTGCGCGAGGGCGTGACCGCCACCGACCTGACGCTGACGATCGTGCAGATGCTGCGCAAGAAGGGCGTGGTGGATAAGTTTGTTGAGTTCTACGGGGCCGGCCTGAGCAACATCACCCTCGCCGACCGCGCCACGATCGCCAACATGGCCCCCGAATACGGCGCGACGATGGGCTACTTCCCGATTGACGCCCAGAGCATCGAATACCTGCGGCGCACCGGGCGCGACGAGGCGCTGTGTGCGCTGGTCGAGCGCTACGCCAAAGCGCAGGGGATCTTCCGCACCGACGAGACGCCGGATCCGCACTTTACTGACACGCTTGAGCTAGACCTGGCGACGGTTGAGCCGAGCCTTGCCGGCCCGAAGCGCCCCCAAGACCGCGTGCCGCTCACACAGGCCAAGGCCGCCTTTCGCGCTGCGCTGACCGCATCGCCCAAAGAGCGCGGCTTCGGCCTGCGGCCCGATGAGCTGGATCGCACAGCCACGGTGCGCTTAAACGGCCACCAGGAGACGCTCGGCCACGGCGCGGTGGTGATCGCAGCGATCACTTCATGCACCAACACCAGTAACCCCAGCGTGATGCTGGGTGCCGGCTTGCTGGCCCGCAAAGCAGTCGAGAAGGGGCTGCGCGTGCCGCCCTACGTCAAGACCTCGCTGGCCCCCGGCTCAAAAGTGGTCACCGATTACTTGGCCGAAGCCGGCGTGCTCCAGGCGCTGGAGGCGCTCGGCTTTAGCGTGGTGGGCTACGGATGCACCACCTGCATCGGCAACAGTGGCCCGCTGCCGCAGGCCGTGTCGGAGGCTGTGCAAAGCCATAACCTGGTCGCCGCCGCTGTGCTCAGCGGCAACCGCAACTTTGAGGGGCGCATCAACCCCTTCGTCCGGGCCAACTACCTGGCTTCCCCGCCGCTGGTGGTTGCGTATGCCATCGCCGGCCGCGTGGATATTGACCTGACCAGCGAGCCGCTGGGGATCGGCAACGACGGCCAGCCGGTTTACCTCAGGGACATCTGGCCGACTCAGCAGGAGATCGAAGCCGCCATTCGAGAGACGGTGCGGCCTGAACTGTTCCACAAACAATACGCGGTGATAGATCAAGGCAGCGAACAATGGCAAGCCATCACCGGCGTAGACGGCGACCTCTATCCCTGGGACGCACGCAGCACCTACATCCAAGAGCCGCCCTACTTTGAAGGCTTCTCGCTCCAACCACCGCCGATCCAGCCGATCGTCGGCGCGCGGGTGCTTGGGCTGTTTGGCGACTCAATCACCACAGATCACATCTCGCCCGCCGGCGACATCCCACCCAACTCACCGGCCGGGCGCTACCTGCTGGCGCAAGGGGTGAAGCCCGAGGACTTTAACCAGTACGGCACGCGGCGCGGCAACGACCGCGTGATGACGCGCGGCACCTTCGCCAACATCCGCTTGAAGAACCTGCTCGTCCCCGGCGTCGAGGGCGGGGTGACCGTGCACTTTCCCGATGGGCAGGTGATGGACATCTACGATGCAGCGATGGCCTATAAGCAAGAAGGCGTGCCGCTGATCGTGATCGCCGGCAAGGAATACGGCACCGGCTCATCGCGTGACTGGGCGGCCAAGGGCAGCTTGCTGCTTGGCGTGCGCGCCGTGATAGCCGAGAGCTTCGAGCGCATCCACCGCAGCAACCTGGTGGGCATGGGCGTGTTGCCCTTACAATTCCTGCCCGGCCAGAACGCCGACGCGCTGGGCCTCACCGGCCGCGAGGTATTCACCATCCCGTTGAGCGACGCGGCGTTATCCCAACCCCGCCCGAAGCTGTCCATACAGGTCACCCGCGAGGACGGGACGGGCTTCTCCTTCGAGGTCATCGCCCGCCTTGACACGCCGGTTGAGATCCACTACTACAAACACGGCGGCATTTTGCACGCTGTGCTGCGCGAGATGCTAAAGCGGGCCGCTGTGTGATGCGCGTCCGTGTTTCAGCGCACCTGGAAGACGCTCCACGCTCTACGCGCTACGCACTACGCAATACGCACTACGCAATACGTAATACGTATTTCGTATTCCGTATTGCGTATTTCGTATTCCGTATCGTGCGTCACGCAGCATGCGGCGCGGCGTTCATGGTGGCTGGTGCGCTGCTGTTTGCGTGTGCGCCGGCAGAAGCGCCTGAGCCGACCTTCGCGCCCCGCGCGATCCGCGTGGAGTATCCGATCATCCCGCCGGACGTGCCCATGCTGGACCAAGACGGCCAGCCGGCTGCGCTTAGCCGCTTTCGCGGGCGCATCACGCTCATCTTCTTTGGCAACATCCGCTGTCGCGAATCTCCTTGCGTGGACGGGTTGCCCCAATTCCTGGCCATCAAGCAAGCGCTGGGGGCGCGCAGCGCCGAGGTCGCCTTCGTCATGGTGGGGACCGATCGAGCGGCCGATTCGCCGGCGGCGCTCAAACAGCACCTCGCGCGTTACGACCCGACGTTCGTCGGCCTGACCGCCGAACGTAGCGAGATGCGCCAATTGGCTGTGCGGTTCGGCATTCACACGTCTGAGGATGAGACGGGAGTGCTCGTCCCCCATGCGCCGTTCATCTACTTACTGGACCGTCAGGGGCGCTTGCTGTACTTCATACAGGATGGCGTGCCGGCTGCCGAGATCGCGGCGGTCGTCCAGCGCGTGCTGGACGAGCCGTGAAGAGCTTAGGAATCCTTCAGCAGCGCCCGCACATCTCTGGCGATGGTGTCTATTGGCGTGCCGAAGGCATACGTCATCCGCAAGCGGCCGTCTGCATCCAGCAGGTAGGTGAAGCTGGTGTGAGCCACGACGTAGCTCTTGGGGTTATCCGGCCTGGGCGGTTGCTTCTCGAACATCCCGTCGAATTCGTAGATCATCTTGCGCAGGGTGGTTTCGTCGCCGGTTAGGCCAATGAAGGCGGGGTCAAACGCAGCGACGTACCGCCGCAGCACATCGGGCGTATCGCGCTCAGGGTCAACGGTGACGAAGACGTAATTCACGCCTCCGCCGGCCTCCCCCAGCGCCTGCTTCACCCGCCGCAGGTCGTACATCGAAAGCGGACACACATCCGGACAAAAGGTGTAGCCGAACACCAGCAGGGTGGGCTTGCCGCGCAAGTCGGCCAGCGACATGCGTTGGTTATTTTGATTCACCAACGTGTAATCGGAAATAACGCGGTATTGGCCATTGGTGACGCTGCCGAGCACTGCCCCACCGCTGGACCTCGGCGCATCGCTTAGCAGCAGCCCGGAGATAGCTACTAGAACCAAGCTCGCCAGGATGGCGAGGAAGACCTTAAAGCCCTCACCCTGTGATTTCTTCATGGGGTCAATGTTTGAAGCCGTTCTGGGCGTCGCAACTGAGCGCCCAGAACGGCTTGCTCGGCGCGCACTTATGGCTCGCGCACAGTCACATTCACGTCAATCGCCTTGCCCGACTGGAACTTCAAGGTGAGCTTGAAGGCGTCGCCCGGCTTGAGATCACGCTTGAGGTCCATCAACATGATGTGATAGCCGGCCGGCTTCAGTTCTACTGACCCATTGGCGGGCACTTCCAGGCCATCCTTCATCTCCTCCATCATCATCATGCCGTCCTTCTGCGTGGTCTGGTGCACCTCGATCATGCCGGCGACGTCGCCGGTCGCGCTGAGCAGGCGGTCAGGGGCGCTGCCCTTGTTCTCGATCACCATGTAGGCTGCGCTGACCTGGCCGCCACCATGTCCGCCGTGTCCACCGCTATCGCCGTGCATGCCCATCGTCGGGCGTGCCCAGGCATCCCGCACCATGATCTCGCTCTGCCCACCGCCTGTGTTCTGAACAGGCGCGGCACACGCAACCAGCGTCGTCACCATCAGTCCGATAAACGCATTCCGAAGACTCAACATCTGTTCACTCCTGTACCTGTAATAGCCGCAGCCGCGATCTCAAGCGCATACAGTGGCTGCGCCTGTGTGCGCCACGTTCGGGGGTCTTGCATCACAAAGAAGAAAATGGAACCACGAGCGAACGTGACGTGGGGGTGGAACAGGAGGCTGAGGGTTTATGCGCGCCGGCCTGAGCAAGCGCACTGCGCGCGGAGCGGCCATCGCGCCTGGCGCAACGCACCAGCCTTCGCCCGTCGGCAAGCACTCGACCGCTGTCCTGAGCAAGGCCTGAAGGGCGCTCAACAGCGGCGCGTGCTTGTCCTGGGGCGTGGGCAGGTAGTGATGATGGGCGGTGCGCGCGCGCCAATCGAGAGAAGCCGAGGACGCTCCCGCAGCAAGCTCACAGTAAGCCAGGCATAGCGCCGGCAGGCCAGCGATCAGCGCAGCAACACCCAGCCGGCACAGCGCACAGAGCGCCTCAGACCGAGGCTTATCGAGATGAGTAGACATCTCGCACGTCGGATCATCCTAAGCTCATTCGAGCGCAGAGCCAGGACGGCGCGCCGAGATCGGCGCGGGCGCCGGTCAAGGTTGCACCAAGAAAGTGACGCTCACCGGTATAGGGACAGCGAGTTTGGCATGCAAGCCGTCGGCCATCACGGCAGTCAAGGTATGCACGCCCGGCGGCAACGTGAGGACGCGCGAAGTAAACGGCGGTGCGCCGAGGTGAATGTATTTGTCTTTCTGGTCGAGCGGAATGATCTGACCGTCGGGAATATCGCTGGCCGGCACGTTGATGAAGAGGTGCAAGTGACCTTCGCCTGGTCGCGGTGCGGCAGGGCGCACGAGGCGAAAGTTGCGCACTGCCAACTGAACGGTGAACTGCGTGCTTGGCACGCGCACCCCTTGTCGGGGATAGACGAACTGTATCTCGGGCTCGCCGGTCGCAGGCGCGCACGCTGCGAGCGCGCCGGTTGCTGTTAAACCAAAGGCCCAGCCCAACAGGCGCACGAAGGCGCGCCGGCGCATTCGTGGTGTCCCCAATCGCTCTACGTTCACGCGCGTTGTATCTGTCATCACTTCACGCTCCTTTTTCTCTACTCGCCAAGAACCAGTCCAAGCTAAGTAAGCCCAATTATAAGGGCGATACTTACTGCGGAGGCGGGGATGCTGAGCGGCCGCGTTGGACTAAGGCCGCGCCAGCCCGCAAGTCGGGCGTACGCAGGGGCGGTTTGCGAACCGCCCCTGCGCGCGCCGGACTGAAGCGCTGCGGGGCACTGAGGCAGGAGGTTGGGGTGGCTTCGCGGTGTTTTGGTTGGGCGGGAGTTTAGATGCTTTGCTCCGCTCAGCATGAC
>DAOTYZ010000073.1:0-5633 GCA_034434555.1 Candidatus Roseilinea sp. | reverse complement strand
GATTCAAAGTCCGTCTTTCGGCGACTATAAAAACGTAGGATGAGAGAAGATTTGCGCGGACCTGCCGGCGCTTGTAGGCGCTAGCAAGCCCGCGCGATACACACGCAAAGCCATCCGCTATAAGCAGTGCACAACTCCCCACTTATGCCCAACAGCCGGACGGTGATCTGCGCTGAGTCGGACATGTACATACTATGTTAGCGACCGATTAGCAAATTGTCAAGGGCGCAGGCAGGAGCAGAACCTTAGATGAGCAACGGCAACAGCCTTGTCTACCCTCTTCTGAGATCGCCCTTCGCCAGAGGGCTAGCCCGCTGAGGATCGCTGTAAAGGCTCCTCATAGTCCTTGCGTCGGTTTACGAGGGCGTTAAGGTCAGCTCAATAAAGACGTGCTCGCCTCGCCGCAGGAGCGCTGCGACCAGCGCGAAGAGGCGATACTGCCAGCCATACTTGTGCCGAAAGGCGTCTTCTAGGTGCGCGCGCAGCGCGTCTTCGCGCACTTGGCGCGCGCCGGCGGGGACGAACGGGCCGAGCGGCCGGCCGCGCACATCGCTGGGCGCGACCTGCGCCCGCCCGTTCGCGCGCACGCGCTTGGCCTTGCCGCTGGCGGCTTCGGTGTACACATACAACCGGTCTCTGCAGGCCACAAACCACACCGGCGTCGCTACAGCACGGCCATCACGCCGAAAAGTGGTGAGGTTCATGTAGCGGTGGCCGGCAAAAGGGCGCAACAACGCATCAGACACAGGCGAATCGCTCATAAGTGCTTTTTGATCTCCTCGTCCATCGCTTGCAGCCGGCCTTCTAGACGATCTTTGAGCTGACTAAGCGCCTCGGAGAAGGCATCGGTGGCCTCCAGCAGATCGACGGCCAGTTGGCTGGGCGGTTTCAGGTTAAGCGGGTTTGCTGGGTCTGCGCTCGGCAGGGGCGCATAGCCCACAAACGTCCCATCGTCGGCGCGCTGCACCAAGCGCACGCCGACGATTGCCTCGCGATTGATCGGCCCATAGATATGGGGGAAGAGGGGCGCTGTCTCTTCGGCGGCTGCTTCGGGCGGGAGCGTGCCGGCGGGCGCTTCCCAGCGCACTGCGCTGGTCAGGCGCGTCTCGTCTATCTCCAGCGCGACGAAATCGCCAGGTCGGTTTTTGTATAGCCCATTGGCCACCATCAGCAGCAGCGCATCGCCCTGTGTGGCGTGGATGAATCCCTCGCGCTCCAGGCTGGGCGGGCAATAGGGCTGATCGGACGGCGCAGCTTCCCATTCAGCGCGCGGCAACAGGTGCAAGATCATGTGTCCTCTTTGACCTTCTCGTTGGGGTCCAGCAACGCCGGCACGGTGGCATTGCGGCGCGCTAGGTAGGCCAGGATAATGCTCAGCCCATACAACAGCAGCAGCGGCACCATCACGATAGTCATGTTGAGCGGGTCGGGCGTCGGGGTGATCAACGCGGCCAGCACGGCCACGATCACCACCGCCCAGCGCCAATGGCGCTTCAGCAAATTGGCGTTGATCACGTTGGCCTTGGCCAGCACAAAGATGATCAAGGGCATCTCGAATGCCACGCCCATCCAGAACATCATGCCGGCCACGAAGGGGATATAGTCATCGGGCGTGAGCGCCACGTTGAAGACGCTGGGGAAGATGCCTGTGAGGAAGCCCACCGCCGCCGGCAGCATCACGAAGAACGCGAACAGCACCCCCAGCAGGAATAGCCCAAAGCCGAACGGCAGCGCAATCATCACCCAGCGCCTCTCATGAGGCAGCAAACCGGGGAAGATGAAGGCCAGCGCCTGGTAAAGGATAAACGGCAGGGCCAAGATCGCGCCGGTGGTCACCGACACAGTGAAGACGTTGGTGAGTGGCGAGATCGGGCTGGTGACCAGCAATTGCTTGGCCGGCCCGTAGGGCGCCAGCAGCACCTTGAGGATTTGTTCGGCGAATGCGAGGCCCACCGCCGTGCCGACCACCAGCGCGATCACCGATTTAAGCAATCGCTCGCGCAGCTCGCGCAGGTGATCAGCCAGGGTCATGCCCTCGTCCTCTGTAACCTGCTGAACCGATCGCGAATTCTGCGCCATAACGCCATCCTATCCCGATAGGGTTATCCAAGGATTATCGTCATCCAGTCGGTCGCTGCGCACTGTTGCGCCCACGGATGCCCAGGGGTTATCGTCGGGCAGCACGATGGATGGGGCGACCGAACGCGAAGGGAGAGAGGAGGCCGTGGGTTCACGGCCGTTGGGAGCGGGCAGCGCCGGCGGATGCGCCGCCGGCGCCGTCACGGTCAGGTTACGGTTGATGTCATCGGCGTAGGGCTGGAGGACAGCACGGATGTCAGCAGCCTCGCGGATGGCTTGCACTTCTTGACGCAGCTCGCGCGTCACCTCATCCAGGTCTTGTGCGATTGGCTGCAGATCGTCCTTAAACTCCTGGGTAAAGGCGACATAGGTCTCGCGTAGCCAGCGCAGGGCCTTGCCCAGGCCGCGCGCAAACTCCGGCAGGCGTTCCGGCCCGAACACCAACAGGATCAAAATCCCGATCAACAGGACCTCTAACGGCCCGATCCCCAAAATTGTCCCGTTCATTGCCTGGCTGCCGCGCCCAACACGCCGTTCACGAAGCGAAAGCTTGACTCGCTGCCGAAAGCTCTGGCCAAGTTCACCGCCTCGCTGATCGCCACTTTCAGCGGCACTACTCCCTGGCGCATCTCGTAGAGCGCGATGCGCAGGATGTTTCGATCGATCGGCGAGAGATGTTCGGGCGGAAACTCGGGTGCCAACGCGCCGATGAGCTGGTCAAGCGCTTCACGCTCTTGCATGATGCCGTTGACCAGCTCGGCTGCGTATTGGCGGAGCGAATCTGGATGGTTGAACTCGGCCAAGTGGCGCTTCAACACAGCGTCCGCTGCGTGATGCGCCATGTCGGCCTCGTAGAGCGCTTGGAGCGCCAGCACCCGCGCCTCATGCCGTGACATCCTCAAAGTACACGTCCACCGCCGAGACGCGCAGACCGATGATCTCGCTCACCGCCTGCGCCACCTCTGCCTGAATCGCCTTTCCCAGATCCATGAGCGAGACGTCCTGCGCCGCGATGAGATGAAGCCGGACATGCACCTCGCCGTCGTCCATGCTCACCTCTACCCCGCGATAACTATCGCGCGGTCGCCATGCGCGTTCGCGGTCAACCAAGCCACGCACGCTGGGCATGGCCAGCACCGTATTGCGCACAATGGTGCGCACCACATCTGGGGCGATTGTCACCGAGGATTGGCTCATCGCTAGTGCATGACCAGTCCGCCATCTACCGTCAGCACGGCGCCGGTGATGAAAGAAGCTTCGTCGCTGGCAAGGAATGATACCGCATGCGCCACTTCTTCGGGCGTGCCGAAGCGCCCCAGCGGGGTGGCTTTAAGCACGGCTTGTTTCTGCTCGTCGCTCAGCACGTCCGTGAGCGCGGTAGGGATGAAACCGGGGGCGACAACGTTGACGGTGATGTTGCGCGCGCCAAGCTCCTTGGCCAGCGACTTGCTGAAGCCAATGATGCCGGCCTTGGCCGCTGCGTAGTTGGTTTGCCCGCCCTGGCCGGCCAGCCCCACCACCGAGCTGATGTTGATGATGCGCCCGCTCCGCGCGCGGATCATCGGACGCGCCGCAGCCTTGCAGCAGTTGAAGACGCTCTTAAGGTCGGCGTTGATCACTGCGTCCCAGTCCTCCTCGCTCATCGTCATCAGCAGGGTGTCGCGGGTGATGCCGGCGTTGTTCACCAAGATATCGAGCTTGCCGAAGGCATCGAGCGCGGCCTTGACCAGCGCGCCGGCTTGGTCAAAGCGGCTGACGTCGGCTTGCACGGGGATTGCCCGCCCGCCGGTGGCCTCGATGGTCGCCACGACCTCCTGCGCGGCTGCTGCGTTGGTGTAATAGTTCACCACCACCGCTGCCCCGCGCCGCGCAAACTCTAGGGCGATCGCACGCCCAATCCCGCGCGACGCGCCGGTGACGATGGCGGTCTTGCCTTGTAGTTGCCCCATCTCTTCCTTCCTTAATCCGACATGTGGCTCAGCCGATCGCGCGCGTTTCAACGCCTTCAGCGATGCGCTTGATCAGCCCGCACAACACGTCTTTTGGCCCTAGCTCAACAAACAGCGTCACACCGGCCTGATGCATGGCGCGCACGCTCTCCACCCAGCGCACCGGCATGGTGAGCTGGGCAGCCAACTCAGCGCGGATGTCGTCGGGATGAGTGATCGGTTGGGCGGTGGTGTTGGCCACTACGGGCACGCGCGCCGGCGCGATCGGCGTGCGCGCGACGACCTGGGCAAACGCCTCGGCGGCCTCGGCCATCAACGGCGAGTGCGAGGCAACGCTGACGCTGAGTGGTATCACGCGCTTGGCGCCCTTGGCCTTCGCCAATTCGGAAGCCGCTGCGACTGCTTCCTTCCCGCCGGATATAACAATCTGGCCAGGGGCGTTGTCGTTGGCGACCACGACGCCAGGGTGATGACAGGCCGAGGCTTCTTGGCACACTGCGCTCAGCGTCTCGGTGTCCAGCCCGATCACAGCGGCCATGCTGCCCGGCGCTCGCGTGCCGACTTCCTTCATCAATCGGCCGCGCTCGCGGGCCAGGCGCAGCCCGTCTTCAAAGGTCAGCGCACCGGCTGCGCACAGCGCGCTCAGCTCCCCAAGGCTATGGCCGGCCATGAACGCCGGCGCGTCCAGCTCGCCGGAGAGTCTGACCATTTCGTATGCCGCCATGCTGTGGGCAAAGATAGCCGGCTGGGTGTTCAGCGTGTCATTCAGCGCGTCCTCCGGCCCGTGCCAGCACTGCTGCGAGAGCGCGAAGCCCAACACCTCATCGGCGCGCAAGAAGACGCCTCTGAAGATCGGCCGATGCTGGGCCTGCTCAAGGCCCATGCCGACGAACTGCGATCCCTGGCCGGGGAAGACGTAGGCGACTGACATGCAGGGCGGATCAGGCCGACTTGGCGTCTTCGTCGCCGATGCGGACGACCTGGCGCCCTCGGTAATAGCCGCAAGAGGGGCAGACGATATGCGGCGGCTTCAATGCGCCGCAGTTGTCGCATGCCACCAGCTTCACCGGCGTCAGGTGGTCGTGCGCGCGGCGGCGGTGCGTGCGGCCCCAAGAGAACTTTCGCTTTGGCAGTGGTCCCATCGTTAAACTCCTGTCCTCGACGCAAGGCGCGGGGAGAGCCGAAGCCGTCCCCAGATAAAAGCATGTCATTATACCTGTAGCTTCGCAAGGGTCGTTCGAGGGGTTTACACGGGTGCGTTCACCAATAGGGGCAACATAGCGCGCCTATAGGCAGCGACCAAAGATGCTGTGCCCTAAAATCCTTCGCGTTCTCCGCGTCTCCGCGTGAGATCGGCCTTGCCCCCAACTGTGAATGCACCCTTGACAATTTGCTAATTGGTCGCTAAGATAAGAAGAACGTGTTTGACTCAGCGCAGATCACCGTCCGGCTGTTGGGCATAAGTGGGGGGTTGTGCACTGCTTATAGCGGATGGCTTTGCGTGTGTATCGCGCGGGCTTGCTAGCGCCTACAAGCGCCGGCAGGTCCGCGCAAATCTTCTCTCATCCTACGTTTTTATAGTCGCCGAAAGACGGACTTTGAATC
>DAOTYZ010000072.1:0-12236 GCA_034434555.1 Candidatus Roseilinea sp. | reverse complement strand
AGCGGCAGCGACGGGATCACGCTGGGTTACAAGGGCCGGCTGCTGATCCACGCCCGCGCCGAACACGAGGCGCGCCACACGGCCATCCCCGCGCCGAACGCCGCCGAGCAGGTGGTGGCGCTGTGGAATCACGTGCGCGCGTTGGCCGATCGCTGGAACGCCGACCGCCCGAAGGCGTTTGATCAACTCCTGCCCTCGCTGCGCAGGATCCAATCCGGCGAAGACGGCCTGCGCGAATGGTGCGAGGCGACGATCGGCGTCCGCCTGCCGCTTGATTATGGGCCGGAGGCGATGCAGGCCGAGCTTGCGCGCTGGGGCGCCGACCGGCCGGAGGTTGCGTTGCACTTCAGCGGAGCCGAGCCGGCTTGGCGCGCGCCCAAGGACACGCCGCTGGTTCGCGCCTTGGTGGACGCCATCCGCGCCCACGGCGGGCAACCGAAGTTCAAATACAAGACCGGCACGGCCGATTTCAACGTGGTCGGGCCGGCGTGGGGTTGTCCGATCGTCGCTTATGGGCCGGGGGACTCGGCGCTCGACCACACGCCACACGAGCACGTGGCGATTGACGAGTTCGCGCGCGGGGTGAGCATACTGACCGCGGCCTTGCGCGCGCTGACCACTTAATCGTGCGCAGAGGCGACCCCTCGGCGCTTCACGTCAAGCGCCATGGCGAGGCCATGCTGCCGTCGTCATCGAAGGCGAGCGGCGCTTCGCCCACGATCCGCAAATTCGGATGCGCCTCGATCTGCGGCCGCAGGTTCTCGCTCATCCAAAGCTGACCGAGGGCCAGGGTGTTGCGGGCGAAGACGAAGGTCGGCGCTCGATCGGGCGGCGCGCCACAGCAGCGGACGGCCACCTCCAGCGCGCGCCGATCGTCGGCCATGACGATCGGGATGCACGAGCGCTTCAGGCCGAAGGTGGTCGCGGTGATCGCGTTGGTGTAAGTGATGGCGAAGTCAGCCTTGCGCAGGGCGCGTGCCGTGATCACGTCGGCCAGGCCGATGCCGGAGGCGTTGCCGTGGGTGGCCTCGGTCAGGTCCAGCAGGACCAGCGCGCCGATGTCGCTGGCGTCCTCCGGCTCTGGCTGGCGGTTCACCCGCAGCCGCCCTAGCACGTTGGTGTCCATGCCGGCCCCGCTGATGTCCTTGCCCAGCTCGCGGATCACCAGCACATCTATCTGCCTGAACGGCAGGCCGAGCATCAGCGCGCGGGCTTTGCGCAGCAGGTCGGCTTCGACCTCCGTCCCGATCTGGTCGGCAGTCAGGCCGACGATCTCGGCGGTCTCGTCGTAGCCGTTCTCCAGGATGGCGATCGCCCCGCGCAGGTTGGTGTTCGCCTGGTAGATGCGCGCGGCGGGGGCGAGGAACTGTTGAAAGCCGGCCGTGCCCCAGGCGTGCATGGCCTCCGCGCCGACCCGCTTGCCCAGCCCGATCACTGCCATCTTGCTTGGCCCGCTCTCCAACCGGCCATGAAAATCGGTGTGCGGCTTGATCCGGCTGATGAGGAGGGTGTGGTCAGCAGCGGCGCTGTGAAGGTCCTGATACAGCGCTGGCCCGTTGGGCAGGCGGCCGACCTCGCGCACCTCCATTGTGATGCGCAGCGGGCAGCCGATGCTGGCCTCGGTGATGCCCAGCTCGGCCAACAAAGCGCGCTGGCCGTCGGCGGTGGCCCCGCCGTGGCTGCCCATCGCAGCGACGATGAACGGCTGCGCGCCGTGGGCCTTCAGGCGGTCAACGACAGCGCGCACGATCGCCGGCAGGTTGGCGATCCCTCGGCTGCCCACGCCGACGGCGACGCGCTCGCCGGGTTGGATGACGGTCAGCAGGCCGCTGGCCTCCAGCGCCGCGCGCGCAGCAGCGTACACGTTCGTGACGCGCGGGTAGTCATAGATTTGGCGCACTTCGAGCAGGCGGGCCGGCAAAGGCGCGGGGAAGCGCAGGGCTTGGATCTGTTCGAGCAGGTGCATGGGGGGATGATAATGCGTATTGCGTGTTCCGTGGCGCGTAGAACTCGCCCCAGAAATGTAAAACACGGAATACGCCCTACGGAATACGCCGCTCACATCTACGAGCTGCGGTATGATCAGCCAAGTAGGGCCGTTAGCTCAGCCTGGTAGAGCAGGGGACTTTTAATCCTCGTGTCGCAGGTTCGAATCCTGCACGGCTCATTCCGCTTGGCCCCTCGCTGTGAATGATATAGCTGCCCATCTAGGATAATCCGCAGGGCATACACCGCAAATCGTCCATGACGCCCTTTCTTTCTGTCGTGATCCCGGCCTACAACGAGGCCAGCAACATCCAAGCAGGGTCGCTGGACAGCGTCGCAACCTACCTCTCCTCCCAAACCTACGAGTATGAGGTGATCGTGGTTGATGACGGCAGCACCGACGAGACGCTCGCCCTGGCCGAGGCATTCGCCGCCAGGCAGCGCGGATTTCGCGTCATTCACAATCCGCACCGCGGCAAGGCGTTCGCCGTCGCCACCGGCCTGCGCGCAGCGCATGGCGAAGTCGTCCTCTTCACCGACATGGACCAGGCGACACCGATCGAGGAAATCCCCAAATTGCTGCCCTGGTTCGCCCAGGGGTACGACATCGTGATCGGGTCGCGCGGCACGTATCGCCGAAATGCCCCGCTGTGGCGCAAGACCATGTCGCGCAGCCAAATCCTGCTGCGCAACTTGATCCTGGGCTTCAGAGGCATCACCGACACACAGTGCGGGTTCAAGGCATTTCGCCGCGACGTGATCGCGCCGATCCTCGACCAACTCTATCTTTACAACTTCTCTCGGTCAGCAGAAGCCCAGGGCGCGACCGTCACCGCCGGCTTCGACGTGGAGCTGCTCTTCGTGGCCCAGCGGCTGGGTTACCGCATCAAAGAGGTGCCGGTGGCCTGGGACTACCGCCACTCCCGACGGGTTAACCTGCTAAAAGATAGCCTGCGCGGGCTGCGTGAGTTGATCGAGATCCGCGCTGCTGACCTGCGAGGCGCGTATGGCGGCGATAGACATCCTCGGCTTGGGCGTGACCGCCGTTGATCGGCTGCTCTACGTGCCGGCTTATCCTTCGCCGAACGCCAAGGTCAACGTCCTGCGCAGCGAGCGCCAGTGTGGCGGCCTCACAGCCACCGCGCTGGTGGCCGCCGCGCGGTTGGGCGCGCGCTGCGCCTACGCCGGCCAACTCGGCGACGGCGAAGACGCGCGCTTCGTCGTCCAAACGCTGAGCAGCGAAGGGGTGAACCTGAGCCATGCGCTCAAGCTGGCCCAAGCCGGCTCCGTGCGCTCCACGATCATCGTAAGCGCGGATGATGGCGCGTGCACCATCCTCGCTGAATATCCAGCGGTGTGCGGTGCGCATCCCGATTGGCCGCCCGCCGACGTGATCGCCCAGTCCCACGTGTTACTCGTAGATCACGCAGGCGTGCCAGGCATGATCCGTGCCGCGCGCATCGCGCGGCAAGCCAAGCGCCCCATCGTGTGCGACATCGAACAAGCTGCGCCAGGCTTTGAAGACTTGTTGGCGCTGGTGGATCACGTGGTGCTGAGCTGGGATTTCGCCAGCGCGCTGACCGGCGACGGCGCGCCTGAGTCAGCGATCGCCCATTTATGGACCACCGATCGCGCCCTGGTGGCCGTGACCTGTGGCGAACACGGCTGCTACTTCAGCACAGATGGCCAGATGGTTCAGCATCAGCCGGCGTTTCGCGTGGATGTGGTGGACACCACCGGATGCGGCGACGTCTTCCGCGGCGCATACTGCGTTGGCTTGTTGCGCGGGATGAGCGCTGCCGCGCGCATTCGCTTTGCCTCTGCTGCCGCTGCGCTCAAGGCCACCCAGGCGGGTGGACAGGCCGGCGCGCCAACCTTGGCGCAGGTCACCCGCTTCCTCCAGCTTCAACGTTAGCCCAATCGGCCAAATTCCTTCTCCAGTTGCTTCAACCCCAGGTAGATCATGGTGGGGCGGCCATGCGGGCAGGTGCGCGGCGACTCGCACGCCTCCAGATCGCGCACCAACGCCTGCATCTCGGCCAGGGACAAGACCCGGCCGGCTTTGATGGCCATCCGCTTGCACACCCGGCGCAGCACCCGCGCCTCCAGCGCTTGGCGCAAGACGGGTTCGCCTGTCTCCAGGTCAGCGACGATCTCGCGCAATGCCGCAGCGATGTCATCCTGGAGCATCAGCGCCGGCACGCTGCGCACCAGGAAGGTGTTGCTGCCGAACGGCTCGATCTCAAAGCCGAGTGCGCGGAGCAGGTCATGCTGATCGGCCAGCAGGTTTGCGCTCTCCGCGGGCAAGGTGACCGCGACGGGGTCGAGCAGCGCCTGCGATGGCAACTCCCCGCGAGCGTGTTGCGCCATCAGGCGCTCCCACAACACGCGCTCATGGGCGGCGTGTTGATCAATGAGATACAACCCCTCTGGGCCTTCGGCCAGGATATACATCTGCGCGAGCTGCCCAAGGATGCGCAACGCCGGCAGACCGCCCCCGTCCCCGACGGTGGGCGCACCATCGGCGGGCTGAGCCGGCGCACCCTGCCGTAGATCAGGGGCGGGACTGGACGGCACAGGCTGTTCAACCTCACCCTGCGCTTGGCGAGCGATGCCGATCCGTTCCCAGGCCGCGCTGCCGGGGATGGCCGGCTGCGCGCTCCATGGAACAGAATACGCCTCCGGCGGGCGGCTGAGCGCCGACGACGGCTGCGGCGGCGCAAGGTGTTCGAGGAGGGTGCGGCGCACAGCGCGCTGCACAGCGCTGAAAACACTGTCCGGATCGCGAAAGCGCACCTCGGCCTTGGCCGGATGCACGTTTACGTCCACCTCGGTCGGCGGCAAGTGCACCAGGATCACCGCCACCGGATAGCGGCCGGTCATCAACAGGGTGTGATAAGCCTGGATCACGGCGTGGGCTAGCTTGGCGTCCTGCACCGGCCGGCCGTTGACGAAGAGCGTGATCTTGCTGCGGTTCGCGTGGTCCAGCGGAGGCAAGCCCACATAGCCGGAGACGGCGACCTGCCCCTCCGTCGCCGGCGCATCCACTGCGACCATTTGCGCCGCCGTGTCAGGCCCGTAGGTCTCCACAAGCACATCACGTAGATTGCCACTGCCCGGCGATTGAAAGCTGGGCCGGCCATCATGGGACAAGACGAAGCGGATGTGCGGATAGGCCATCGCGTAGCGCACGACGACGCCATCAATGTGGCTGCGCTCAGTGGTGACGGACTTGAGGAACTTCAGGCGGGCGGGCACGCGCGCGAAGAGATGCTCGATGCTCATCGTCGTGCCGGGCGCGCGGCCCGCCGGCGCCTGCGCCACTATCCGACCGCCATCGAGCCTCAGCAAGGTGCCGCTGACCTCATCAGTGTGGCGCGTCAGGCAGGTGACCTGGCTCACTGCGGCGATGCTGGCCAGCGCCTCCCCGCGGAAGCCCAGCGTGTGTATGCTGCTCAGGTCTTCAGCGCTGGTCAGTTTGCTGGTGGCGTGGTGGGTGAACGCGAGCGCGACCTCGGCAGCGGGAATGCCACTGCCGTTATCGGCCACTCGGATCAGGCGCTTGCCACCCTCAAGGCATTCAATGCGGATGTCGGTGGCGCCGGCGTCAATGGCGTTCTCAACCAACTCCTTGACCACCGAGGCCGGCCGCTCAACCACCTCGCCGGCGGCGATGCGCATGACCAGCGCATCGGGCAAGACGCGAATAGGCATCGCGCGTTGATTGTAGCGTTACGTCGTCGGTCGAAAGTCCAACACTTCCAACTGCAAGCGCGATTGGCTATTCCACGAGCTGGCGCTCAGGCGGCAGATGCAGGACACGGTGCTGCCTTCGGCAAGCTCGCCGGCGCGCTCTCCCATGCGCCAGGCGATCGCATCCCACGTGGTGCGTCGCGCGTCGCTTAAGCGCAACTGCAAGTGTGGCTGATCGCCCTGGCCGTTGTTGCGCCCGACGCGACGAACCGAAAGCACGGTCGCCGCGCGCACCACTAACGTCGGCGGCGGGTTCGCTTGGCCGTGCGGTTCGAGGCGCTGCAGGTCGGTGATCGCGCACGTGTCTATCTGATCAAGCGTCACTTCGGCATCAGCGCGAAGGATGCGCTGCCATCCGCCGCTTGGTTGCTGAGCGACGGCGATGGCATTTAGTTGAGCCTGTAACAGGTCGAGCGCATCGGCGCGCGTGGTGAAACCAGCGGCAGCAGCATGCCCACCGTGCTTGAGCAACAGGTCGCGGCAGCGATCGAGCGCTGCCGTGATGTCGAAGCCCTCGATGCTGCGGCACGAGCCGCGCGCCTCGTCGCCGCAAACGCCGACCACGACGGCGGGGCGATAAAACTTCTCGGCCAACCGCGCTGCGGCCAGCCCGATCACGCCGATGTTGTAGTTTGGCGAGGCCGCGAAGAGCACCGCCGGCAGGTCATCCACCTGCTGGGCGCGCACGCGCTGCTCGGCATCCGCCGCGATCGCGGCCATCACCTGTTGGCGCTCGCTGTTTTGTCGGTCGAGCCAGCTGGCCAGCTCAGCCGCCTGGCGTGGGTCGGTGCTCATCAACAGGTCATACGCCGTGCGTGCGTTCTCAAGCCGGCCAGCAGCGTTCAGGCGTGGGGCCAGCGCAAAGCCGACTCGCGTGGCATCTATTTCGCCGAGGTGCAGGCCGGCCGCTTCGATCAACGCCCGTAGGCCGAGGCGCGGCGTGCGGTTCAATCGCTCCAAGCCGGCTCGCACCAGCGTGCGATTCTCGCCGATCAGCGGGACCACATCGGCTATCGTGCCAAGCGCCACCAGGTCCAGCAGTGATGCTTCGGTCACGCTGGAGATAGGGTAGCCGGCGGAACGCCCAGTCCGCAGCAGGCATTGCGCCAAGCGAAAGGCTATCCCCACGCCGGCCAGATGCTTATATGGGTAGCGACAATCTGGCCGCTTGGGGTCAATCACGGCGACAGCGTCCGGCACAACGCCATCTTCCAGTTCATGATGATCGGTGATCACCAGGTCCAAACCCAAACTGCGCGCGTATCGCGCTTCGCTGTGCGCGCGTGCGCCGCAGTCCACAGTAATCACCAAGTTCACCCCCTGCGCCTTCAGCTTCTCCAACGCGCGGGCGTTTAGCCCGTAGCCTTCCTCGAAGCGGTCGGGGATGTAGATGTGCGCGCGTGCGCCAAAACCATTGAGGGTGTGCATCAGCAGCGCGCCGGCGGTGACGCCATCGCAATCGTAATCAGCATAGACTGCGATCTGCTCACCGCCTGCGATCGCCCTCAAGATGCGCGCCACGGCCTGATCCATGTCGGCAAGCGCGAATGGGTCAACGTGGGCCGGCGCGCTGCTGACGAACGCGCGCGCTTCTTCGGGATCAACGAATCCGCGCGCATAAAGGACTTGTGCAACGAGCGGGTGCAAGTCGCGCAGCGCAGCGAAGTATGCCGGCGGCGCGGAGGGGGATACACGCCATTCAGCCATGATCAAGAGCGACGGGCGCATTCATGCCACGCGCTGCCCTCAGCAAGGCAAAGTGCGCCTCGCCCATCCAACGCTTGCCTACGAACGCGCCGGCGCAACGATGTATTTTGAGTCTACAATACCATTCTAGCAAGCTGAGTTTGGAGAACGGGAGCGCTCAACTTTGGGGTGACCTTCAAGCGGTGCACTCCCTGGAGAACGGACATGCTAAGCCAAGTGATCGAATATGCGCGCAGCCAGCGCGAGCGCTATATCCAAGACCTGATGGAATATCTCGCCATCCCCAGCGTGAGTGCTCAGCCTGAGCATGCGCGCGACATCAAGATGGCTGCGCTGTGGCTTGCGGATCACCTGCGCGATGCTGGCTTGCGCGCCGAGGTGATGGCCACGGATGGCCATCCGCTGGTCTATGCCGAATGGTCAGGACATGATCATCACCGCCCGACCGTGCTGATCTACGGGCACTACGACGTGCAGCCGGCCGAGCCGTTCGAGCTTTGGCACAGCGATCCGTTCAAGCCCGCCGTGCGCGATGGGTATATCTACGCGCGCGGGGCCAGCGATAACAAGGGCCAGCATCTGGCCCACGTAAAGGCTGTGGCCTCCTACCTGCGCTGCGAAGGGACGCTCCCCGTCAACATCAAGTTCCTATTGGAGGGCGAAGAGGAGATCGGCAGTCCCAACCTGGGCAGCTTCGTCGCCCGGCATCGCGACCTGCTGGCCTGCGACTGCGTGGTGATCAGCGATGGCAGCCTGCGCAGCCTCACCCAGCCTGTGCTGACCTACGGCTTGCGTGGCCTGGCCGGCTTCGAGGTGCATGTGCGCTGCCTGGCGCACGATGTGCACTCCGGCCACTACGGCGGCAACGTGCAGAACCCGGCTATGGCGCTGGCGCACATCCTGGCCGCACTAAAAGATCCCGAAGGGCGCGTCACTGTGCCGGGCTTTTACGACGACGTGCGAACGCTCAGCGCAGAGGAACGCCAATCCCTTGCCCGCATCCCATACGGCGAGACCGACCTGGTGCGCGAGACGGGCGCGCTGATCGCGTTCGGCGAGCCAGGGTTCACCATCAGCGAGCGCAGAGGGGCGCGCCCTACGCTGGAAGTGAACGGCATGTGGAGCGGCTACACCGGCCCCGGCAGCAAGACGATCATCCCCGCCACGGCCCATGCCAAGATCACCTGCCGGCTGGTGCCAAATCAGGACCCGACCAGGGTTATTCAGCAGGTGCAGGCTGCGATGCGCGCCGCTGCGCCGGCCGGCACAGAGATCAGCTTTAGCGATGAACGCGGTTCGCCGGCCTCGCTCATCGCGCTCGACACCAGAGAGGCGCAAGCAGCCATTCGGGCTGCCGAGCATACCTACGGCAACCCACCACTCTACGAGCTGGAGGGCGGCTCCATCCCCGTCGTGCACGATTTTCAAACCCAGCTTGGCAAGCCGATCATCCTGCTCGGCTTGGGCCTGCCAGAAGACAACATCCATGCGCCCAACGAACGCTTCGCCCTCAGTTGCTACGAGAAGGGCATGGAGGCCAGCATTCGCTTCCTGGCTGAGCTTTAGCCGTCTCCTTTGATTGTTTCATTCCATTTTCATTTTGGGCTGTTAGACTAGTCCACACATAGCTTATTTCGCAGAGGAGACGATTAATGATGCTGGCTTTCCCTCGCATGTTGATCGGTGGTGCGGCAGCGGCAGTGATGCTGACGGTCGCGGCCTGTGGCGCGCCCCCTGCGCCGCCCACGGCTGCGCCGACCGCTGCGCCTACCACTGTCGCGCTGCCCGCAGCGACTGACGCGCCAGCAGCGGCCGCCGCTCGCCCACTGTTCATTGACTTTTACGCCCCCTGGTGAGGCGCCTGCATTGCGATGAAGCCTGTCGTGAACAGGCTCTCAGAAGAATACCAAGGCCAAGTGGACTTTTTGGCCGTTGACGTCACCCTGCAGGACTCCAGGGAGTTGATGAACAAATATCGCTACGTCGGACGTCCCCAGTTCGTCGTCGTCGCGCGGGATGGATCCATCGTCGCCTCGCGCAACGGCATCCAAGCATACGAACGGCTGAAAGCGGATATCGAGGCCGCGCTCGCCAAGCCGTGAACGATCTACCTACCCCTCTGCCCTTGCGCGCAGGGGCAGAGGGGTTAGACCTCTTCTTCATCTTCATCAACCTCGACCAGCCCCCACCACGCCATCAGCGCTATCAGGCTGGGTTGCTTGCGCACCCAATCCACCGGAAAAGCGAGTTGAATGATGGCCGCTGAGTAGTGGATGCCGGCTTTATCCGGCGGTATGAGGTCGTAATTCCAGTCAGCATCGGCCTGATAGAAGAAGGCGCGCCCTTTATCAGCTTCGATCTGCCAGTACTCCAAGACGTGCGCGGCTGCGTAGCGCCGGCGCAGTGCGGCGCGCTCGGCCTCACTCACGCCGCTATGCAACACATCCACGGCCAGGCCTGGCGCGCCGTAGATCGCGTCGGCCTTCACCATGCTGCGCGCCTGGTTCGGCACGTAGATTACGTCGGGCATGAGGACGCCGTCGCCGGCGATCACCCGCGCCCCCTTGCCCAGCACCGCGCCCAGCTCGTAGGCTTCCACGACCACCGTGAGCAGGTTGATCAACCAAGCTTGTAGCTTGGCCTGGAGGACGCTGAAGGATGTATCAGAGGTTGCCATGCGCAGCGGACACAACTTAGGGAAACAACCGTCGCGCTTTCACCTCGGCGACGGCATCGGCGCGATAGCGATAGAGCTTGGCCGGCCGCCCCTCCCCACTCAGCCGCTCGCCCGTCTCTTCCAAGATGCGCGCCTGTAGGATGCGCCGGCGGAAGTTGCGCTTGTCCAGCCGCTCGCCCAGCACCGTCTCGTAGGCTTTCTGGAGCTGGCTGAGGGTGAACTTCTTGGGCAACAGCCGAAAGCCCACCGCAGTGTATTCCAGCTTGTAGCGCAGCCGCTTGAGCGCATAGCCGACGATCTCGGCGTGGTCAAAGGCCATCTCCGGCAAAGCATAGACCGATTGCCAGCGCGCGTCGGAGGTGCCCTTGCCGGCGTGGAGCGCCAGCGGCTCCGGCACCAGTGCGAAGTAGGCCACCGTCACCATGCGCCCGCGCGGGTCGCGGTCAACCCGCCCAAAGGTGTAGAGCTGCTCGATATGCACGCCGCGCACACCTGTCTCGTCATACAACACGCGCGCTGCGGCATCCTCCAGCGATTCATCGTGCTGCACGAAGCCACCGGGGATGGCCCAGCGCCCTTCAAAAGGCGAGGTGTCTCGCTTCACCAACAGCACTTTCAGGTCTCCATCGCGCAACGTGAAGATCACGATGTCCACAGTCACAAAGATGTCCGACGCCCGCTGGTCAACCGATGGACGAGAGACGGCGATCGCGCGCGGCTTGGCATAGGCAACGCTCAGCGCAGCACTCTGATCGGTGAGACGGTTTGCGTTCGTTCGTTTGGTCATTGGCTCGACGTATCGGTGTTGCGAAGGAATTGCTCGACCGACTGCACCAGCCCCAGTTCGCCGCGCAGCACAGGTTGCTCATACATCTGAGCCCAACTGTAGATCAGCCCGCGCGCAAGTTGCAACTCGCGCAGCATCAAGCGCGCAAGCGGGCCGCCCTGTTCGAGAAAACCGCTGTCGCCAAAATCCCGCTCGGCTTGGTCGCGATCGTAAGGCAAGCGCACGATGCGCGCCTGCCATTGGCCGGCCTGCCAGAACACCTGCGCATAGCTGGCCCGCCAGTCCCCATCGAAGGGCAGCCCGACCGAGCCGGCGTTGACCACCAGCGTGCCATTTAAAGTGCGAACCAGCGGTTGATGCGTGTGTCCAACGCAGAACACAGCCGGCATAGGCAGGCCGATCTTTGAAGGCAGTTCCGCGTCTTCGGTGTGTGGATAGATGCCATCGCGCGTGCCCAAAATGGATCCATGCGTCACGCGCAGCGTATCTCCCCCCGGACCGGTAAGCTCACGCGAGAAAGGCAAGGCCGCCAAGATGTGCACCTCATGTTGAATGCGCTCATACGTCCAGCGCGAGGCGCGCTGAATCTCGGCTTGCGGACCCTCATCCGGTCGTTCGGGTTTGCTCTGGGCGATCACGTATTCTTCGTGATTGCCGCCCACAAGCTGCCAGTTTGCTTCCTTCTGCTTGGCCAGCACAAACGCCAAGCACTCGGCAGAACGTGGGCCGCGATTGACGATGTCCCCAGCTAATATCACAACGTCCGGACGCCAGGCTTCCACGTGTTCAGCAACTGTCAGCAGCGCCGGATAGTTCCCGTGCACATCGCTCAAGATGGCTACCTTCATGCTGGGGTTCGATTCATTGCGTCCAACAGTTGACCTGCCCAGAATGATACCAGCCGTGTCTGTCGGGTTTGGTGCGTTCACGGGCCATGCTGCCCCCAAAAAGCCTTAGCATTACCCACAAGTAAGGAAGGCTTCCAGATACGAGCGCATAGGACACAATGAAACGCGCGTTCGGATTTACACAGGTGCGTTTATGTATATCGTTCAGCTCGTCATATCAGTCTGTCATGCCAACGTCAAGCATCCAAATCACGCCCGACCGAAGCGCCACGCAGCCACCAACATCCCGCCTTGCTATCGTGCCGAGCAATCGGCGACCCCGCAGCGCTTTCGTTGGGCGCGAGTTTAGATTCTTCGCTGCGCTAGAATGACAAGGGTGGGGTGGGGTATTTTGCGCTTCACGCCGAGCACACGCATTCAAATTCCGAACTCACGTTACATTAGAATAGCACCTGCTCATCAGATATTCAGGAGCGAT
>DAOTYZ010000071.1:0-4461 GCA_034434555.1 Candidatus Roseilinea sp. | reverse complement strand
GGACAGGGGTGAGGGCATAGACGATCCCCGCCCTCCCTTCCTGGCCGTAGGGAAAGCCGGGCGCGGCGGGATGCTCGGCGACGCGGTAGGTGACGCCGGCGATGGTCAGCTCGTCGTGGGCGTTGGGGCGGAAGGGCGTCATCACTTCAACACCTCATCATGGCGTCGGGCTTAAAAGCGGCGTCAGGGTTACAGTGGGCACCGCCTGGTTCGCGCCGATCGTTGGTGTCATCTCATCCGGCGCAGCAGTAATCGTAGGAATGTAACTCACCAGCGACGTGGGAGATGGAAGCGGCGTGTATGTGGGATAGGGTGTATAGGTGAAATAAGGCGTGAGGGTTGGATAAGGCGTATACGTCGGGTAGGGTGATGGCGTGGGATAAGGCGTGTATGTCGGCAAAGGTGTGTAAGTTGGATACGGCGTGGGCGTCGGCATCGGCGTGGGAGTGGGCGAGAGCAGCCCAGGTTGAGCGAGGGCCAGCGCAGCGACGCCGGCCAGCGCGATCACGAGCAGCGCGACGATGCTGCTTGCAATGACCAGGCGCAAGGGATGTCTGGTCAAGGTCGGAGAGATGGCGGTCTTTGGGCCCGGCAGGGGCGGCTGGGTAGCCGGCACGCTATCGCGCTCGCGCATCCCTACTATCGGCAGAACGATAGGCAGGTCCAAAAAGGCGCTCCATTCCCCGACCTCCTCGGCCCAGGCGCGCACGCGCACGCGGTCGTTCGGCGCATGACGCGCCGGCAGCAATAAGCTGGTTTGTGGCGCAGAGACCTCGAAGGCCTCTCCTTGTTCTAGTTGAACCTCGTACCAGCGCGCCTGGGGAACTCCCTGCCAGGTCAGGTGCAGCCCTTCGTCGCTGGTGGTGAGGCGAAGGGCGCGCGGCGCTGACAATGGTCGGCCTTCTGGCGGGCGGCGACCGCCCAGCCAGACCTCGAAGTAGGAGACGTCATCGCTGTCCGGTCGCCGGCCCGCAAAATCAATCGCGGCCTGGATGGACTCGTCGCGCAGGTGGCGTGACATGGCGCGATCGAGCCGGGCCAGGCCGTCTGAATACGCGATCAGGTAGCGCAGGGCAGCCAGGGGTATGACCGCCACATGCAAGTTGCCGATCCGTCCCCGACGGGTGGACCAGCGCTCGGCAGTGTGAAACGTTTGGCCCAGCTTGGCCGTGATCTCGCCCTGCTCATCCCATAGCCGCAGGCGTGAGTCGCCCATCCAGGCCAGGTAGAGCCGATTTGTGCGCAGGTCCAGCCGGCCGGCGACGAACGTGCTCTCACTGCCTAACCCGCGCTTCTCCTCAAGCACCTCACGCACCATCGGTGGCAGGTGGTCCGGCACGGATATGCGCGCTACCTGCTGGGACGCAGGGGCGACCAGGCTGTCGAGAAACTCCCCCAGCGCGCTGCGCAGGGCGCCGTCGGAGGATTTAAGCAGACTGGTGACGTTCTCCCAGAACCATTGCACGAGCGCTTCGCCGAGTATGCGCGCGGCCAGGTCGCCGAAGAAAGACTGGCTGACGCCGTCACACAGCGCGAAGGCCAGCACACGCTCATCCGCGCGCAGCGCCAGGAAATCCTGGCCGACGTCGTCATGCGCACGGCTGTCGGCGGAGCGGGCATAGGCGTAGCGGTAGCCAAAATTGGCGTGCTGCCGAGCAGTGACCGGCGTTTCGCAGCCCTGCGGGAGCGCAAGCTCAACGGGCATAGCTGCCACCTCCAGATGGGCTTTCGGCGCCGATAGGCGTGGCTGCCGACATGACAAACCCCAGCTCGACCAGGGCCGGGGTCATGCCGGGGATCATCATCAAGGCATCCTCGGCCAAGCTATAACCGCTCTCCAGCATCGTGGCGCGGTAACTCTGCGGCAGCGGTGACGAGATGTTGCGAAGCTTCTGGGCATATTTATTGGTCAGCCTGGTCTTCGGCGTGACCCCTCCCCACTTATGGACATCGCTCACTGGTTCAGCCAGCAGTTGATCAGAGATGAAGATGTTCTCCACCAGGACGTTGCCATCGGGGACGCGCATGGCCATGATGCGGCGTACGATCGGCTCGGGATCGCTGCCGGTGAACTCGCCATCGGTCATGTGGCAGACCAGCGGCGCCGGACAATGCGCCAGGTTGGGAAGCTCTTGCTGGAGCAGTTTCTCCGCCTGGCTAAAGGCCAGCGCAGTGTCGGTGCTGCGCATGGGTGTGAGTTCAGGCACGCCCAACTGGGCAACCTGATCCACGGGTCGCACGCCGCCCAGAAGGTCATACACGTGGTCGCTATACGCATACATGGCGATGCGATAGCGCGGCGCGACGCGCCCGCCTTTGGTGGAGCGGAAGACCATCTGGCGCAGCATAGCGGTCAGCGATTCGGTCACGATCTCCAGGCGGGTTTTAGTGCCCAGCTTGTCACCCATCGAGCCGCTGACATCGAGCAGATAGATAATGAGCGCCGGCGATTTGCTGGTGGCCAAGGTGTCGTATGACATATGTCATCATGCGCTACGTCGCGCTTACTGATTGCCCCCTTGTGATGATGCATGTAGTATATCCATATGCTGGTGCAGATGCCAACAGGCCGGTCGCAAAATGGAATCGCCTTGCCAACGCAAGCTCGGATATACTTCTCAACGCGCATACCTTCACTTGGGGGTCAACGAGTGAGCACTGTGCTGGGCAACACACGCGGGCGTGTTGCGCGACGCGACGAAGTGAGCACACCCTGATGTGTTGCTTAGCGTCGAGATGATTGCTTACCATGACGTCGCTGGTTGCCACGGTTAACGCGATGCTGAATTAAGCCATGCCCTTTCGCCCGAACGTTCAAGATGAATTGATCATCGCCGGTACTATCTACCGCGTCGCCGAGCACCCTGCTGCTCCTGGCTTCCCCTACGGCCAGGAAGGCCGCGCCGGCATCGTCTATCAGCTGCTCTCCCTCACCTCCTACCCCTCTCCCGCCGGGAGAGAAGTTGGGGGTGAGGGGCGCGTCGCCCTGAAGGTCTTTAAGCCGCGCTTTCGCACGCCGGCCCTCGTCGCCCAGGCCGAGAAGCTGGCCGCCCTCGCCGACTTGCCCGGTCTGCGCGCCACCCAGCGCACCGTGCTCACCCCAACGCACCACGCTGCTCTGCTCCAGCAACACCCAGACCTCATCTATGCTGTCCTGATGCCCTGGATCGAAGGCCCAACCTGGCAGGAGGTGCTGCTTGCGAAGCGCCCACTCGATCCTCGCCAGGTCCTCACCCTGGCGCGCGAGTTGGCCGAGGTGCTGACGCACATGGAACAGCGCGCCATTGCCCACTGTGACCTCTCCGGCCCGAACGTGCTGCTGCCGGCCCTCACCCCCGCCTTCGGCTCTCCCTCTCCCGCCGGGCTCAGCATTACCCATAAGTGCTTGGGGAATTGCCGAGCATGCCGTGCATCAATTGCCAGGCTGCCGCGATATCAGCAAGACGGCGAAATCCTAGCCAGATGGTCTTGACACCGGGTTCGCCGTCTGCACGCCGACCGAGGAAGCCACCTAAACGTGCAATCCAATGGACGGCCTGACGCAGGGTGGGCGGGTGCGGCGGCGGATGGGGCGTGCGATGATGGAAGCAGTAAAGCGCCTGCCAGGAGCACCTCGCTGCATGGTTGCTCTGGTTGGCGACGCGCTTCGTAATAAACGTGAGTTCGGATTATCCGCGCCTTCTGCCTATTTGCTCACGCGAAGGCATAGAGATCTCTGCAAAGGCTTAGTTCTTATAGCGATTAATTGCGATAAGGCTGTCGAGAGCAACGCTAATCTGCGCGTAGAACGCTTGCTCCTATTCAACGAGGCAGTGGGCGCTTGCTTAGACTCGCGTAATTCCGAACTGACGTGTCGTTAGGTATCGCAACGACGAACCAGGCTTGGGTAAAACCATACAAGCCATGTTTCAGTGACCTCGAACGGTCGTTAGGTATCGCAACTGATCAAGTATCCAACTAGCATTATTAGCGTTGACACGTTTCAGTGACCTCGAACGGTCGTTAGGTATCGCAACTTATGAGTTCGAGTCGCTCAAGCAGATTGCGATAATGTTTCAGTGACCTTGAACGGTCGTTAGGTATCGCAACACTGGTGCGCCTCAGTTAAACGCGGCATAGGTTACGGTTTCAGTGACCTCGAACGGTCGTTAGGTATCGCAACCGTCACCGCCAAAGACCGCGTAGCCGGCCTGCCGAAGTTTCAGTGACCTCGAACGGTCGTTAGGTATCGCAACCGCACCCCGTCGAAGTGCGCTGTTAGGTGATCTAAGACCTACGCAGCGCTTTCGAGGGCTGTAGCGGCCCTTCTTTGCAATGCATATTATAGCACACAAGTCCGACCGATCAAGGCATTTGGCGAAAACCGATTTCTGCTGGAAAACCCGGCAGGTTTTCGCCAGCGTCAGATGTCATTACAGAAGCGCCTAAACTCACACGCCGCACAACGCCGGCGATCACTCG
>DAOTYZ010000070.1:0-1560 GCA_034434555.1 Candidatus Roseilinea sp. | reverse complement strand
GCGCTGGCGCGCGTGGCGAGGGCGCTCGCCGTCGCCTGTGACACGATGGCGCGCTGTTCGCGGTCTGCCACGCTGGTGGCCAGCGCGATCGCCGTGGCGCGCTCGCTGAGCGCCGCTGCCTGTCCGGCGATGGCCTGGGTCGCCGCTGCTTCTGCGACGGCGCGCGTGGCGAACGCGGCCTGTTCGGCCTGCCGCGCTGCACTGGCTCGCGCCTCTGCCGTGGCGCGGGCCGCCTCGGCCTCGCCGGCCTGCCGGAGGGCGCGCGTCGCCTCGGCCTGGGCCAGCGCCTGCGCCGTCGCCGCCGCGTCGGCGCGCGCGCTGGACTGCGCCGCCTGGAAGAGCGCGACCGCGCCGAAGATCAGGGCCAGGCCCACCGCCACCCCTGCGCCGGCGGTGACCACTTGCATCCGCCGCAGGCGCGCCGCCTGGCGCGCGAAGTGCGATTGCGCGGCTTGTTCGCCCAGCGCCCTGCGCAGGGGTTGTGCGGTTGGCGCGTCCGGCAACAGCGCAGCCGGCTGATCTTCCTCGCGCTCGCGGATCGGACCGAAGTCAATGTAATCGGCCAGCGTCAGGTGCTTCGGCTGGCCGCGCCGGACGGGGATGGCCAAAAAGAGCTGGCGCAGGCCGGTTTGTAAGTGGGTGAGCGGATCGGGGTCGCCTTCTAGATCATTGACCAACCGCGCGACCAGGGCTGGCTCGATCGTCGCGCCCACCTCCAGCGCCGGCAGCACGATCGCGCGCGCCAGCTCTGTTGCGCGCATCATCGGCACCTCAACGAGGTTCGCCGCGATCAGCGCGCTGAGCGCGGGATAAGGGCCCAGCTTCAGCAGCGCCTCGGCGCGCATCACCCAGATCGTGAGCAGGCGCGCCGGGGGTCGCGCGCTAAGCTGATCGAAGAAGCGCAGGAAATCCGCCCCATCCTGCCTGTCCACCGACGAGCAGATCGCCTCGAGCGGGTCAATCACGAGCACCAGGCGACGCTTGGCATCCTCCCCCAGCGCCATGTCCACGAAGGTATGCAGGTCGGCAGGCGTTCGCACGCCGCCGCGACGGATCGCCGCGACGATGTCCGCGGCCAGGCCGGCCTGCGCCCCCAGCTCAGCGCAGGTCTCGCACAGACGGCGCAGCGGATCTGCGCCGATCGCGACGCTGCCGATCAGCCAGCGGTCGCTATCCGGCAGCGCCCCGCTGCGCAAGGCGAAGATCACGCCGGCCTGGACCAGCGAGGTCTTGCCGACCCGCGGTGGGCCGGCGATGGCGACTGCCGGCGCGCCGCGCTCGATGCGCTCCAAGATGGCCTCGAGCTGTTTCTCGCGGCCAAAGTACAGGCGAGCGTCGGCTTCGCCGAAGGGCTGCGGGCCGATATACGGACAGCGACCATCGAAAGGACGCGGCTTGCGGATGGCCTGATGGCGCGCGATGAGCGCCGCAGCCTGCTCCGCTGTGTAGCCATCAGCGGACGTTACGGGCTGTTGTGGCATACTTCCACCTAAGCATACTCAGGATCATGCAAACGGCGACTCAGTTGGCCACAATTACATGCCCGCATTGCGGCACCGC
>DAOTYZ010000069.1:0-8937 GCA_034434555.1 Candidatus Roseilinea sp. | reverse complement strand
CCCATGCTCAGCAATCAGGTTCGCCAAACGTTTATTGACTACTTTGTGCGCAACGGGCATCGCCACGTGCCCTCGTCCTCGCTCATTCCCTACGGCGACAAGACCATCCTGTTCACCAACGCCGGCATGAATCAGTTCAAAAACGTCTTCCTCGGCCTGGAGAAGCGCGACTACACCCGCGCGGTGACCGTCCAAAAGGTAATGCGGGTGAGCGGCAAGCACAACGACCTAGAGAACGTCGGCCCCAGCCGGCGACACCACACGTTCTTCGAGATGCTGGGAAACTTCTCGTTTGGCGACTACTTTAAGGAAGACGCGATGAAGTTCGCTCTGGAGCTGTTGGAGAAAGAATACGGCTTCCCGCGCGAGCGGCTGTGGTTCACCATCTACGAGGAAGACGACGAGTCGTTTGCGCTGTGGCAGAAAGTGGGGGTGAAAGCGTCGCGCATCCTGCGCTTCGGCGAGAAGGATAACTTCTGGAGCATGGGGCCGACCGGCCCGTGTGGGCCAAACAGCGAGATCCATTTCTTCAGCGGCAAGCTGGAAGATAACGACGCGCGCTGGGTGAATAACGACAATGACCCAAACGAGACGACCGTCGAGGTCTGGAACCTGGTCTTCATGCAATTTGACCGCGGCGAAGACGGCACGTTGACCCCGCTGCCCAGGCCGGGCGTGGACACCGGCATGGGCTTTGAGCGCTTGGTCCGCCTGCTGCAAGGCGGCGAGAGCAATTACGACAGTGACCTCTTCTTGCCGCTCATGGACCGGCTGCAAGCGCTGGCCGGCCAGACCGATGCCGAGCGCAAGGCCCACATCGTGGCCTATCGCGCGATCGCCGATCACGCGCGCGCAGCCGCCTTCCTGATCGGCGACGGCGTCCTGCCCGGCAACGAGGGGCGCAACTACGTGTTGCGCATGATCATGCGCCGCGCGATGCGCTTCGGTCGGCAGCTCGGCCTGCGCGATCCGTTCCTCTATCAGGTAGCCGATGCCGTGGTGGACAAGATGGGCGACCACTACACCGAGCTGGTCAACCGACGCGAGCACATCTTGCGCACCATCCACAGCGAAGAGGAGCGATTTGCCCGCACGCTCGACCAGGGGCTGGAACGCTTAGAGGCGTTCATTGCTGAGGAAGGGCGCGGCCAGAACACCATCCCCGGCGAAGTGGCCTTTCGCCTGTATGACACATACGGCCTGCCGTTGGAGATCACCCGCGACGTGGCCAAGGAACACGGGATGGCGGTGGACGAGGCCGGCTTTCTGGCTGCGCGCCAGCGCGCCCGCGAGATCGCCCGCGCTGCGAGCCAAGAGAAGTTTGCCGGCGACTACGACCTGGCCAAAGCCTACCGCGAAGCTTTCGACGCGCTGCGCGCCGATGGCAAACTGGGCGAGGGCGGCGTGCTCTACGATCCCTACGGGCCGCTGGCGCGGGAGAGTGAATTGATCGCCATCTTGCGTGAAGGCGAGATGACCACCCGCGCTGTTCCAGGCGAGCGCGTGGAGGTAGTGCTGCGGGCCACGCCGTTCTACGTCGAAAGCGGTGGCCAGGTGAGCGACAGCGGTTTGATCTGCGCCTATACCGACCCAACCAGCGATGAAGAGCCGGCCTGGTGCCTGGCCGTCAAAGAAATGCGCAGGCCAACGCCGGAGTTGGTCGTTCACGTCTGCGAAGTGAAATGGGGTGAGCCGGTCGTCGGTGACCGCTGCATTGCCCAGGCCGACGAGGCCCGCCGCCGGGCGATCATGCGCAACCACACCGCTACCCACCTCTTGCAAGCCAGCCTGCGCGCTGTCCTGGGCCACCATGTCCGCCAGGAAGGATCGCTGGTGACCCCCGACCGCCTGCGCTTTGACTTCACCCACCCCAGGCCGCTGACGCAGGACGAGCTGAACCAGGTGGCCGACATGCTCAACGACGCGATACTGCGCAACCTGCCGGTGACGGCGCGCCACATGCCTTATCAACAGGCCATCGCCGCCGGCGCGCTGGCCTTCTTCAGCGAGAAATACGGCGACTTGGTGCGCGTGGTGACCGTAGGTCACGACGGTGAGCATCCCTTCAGCATGGAGTTGTGCGGTGGCACGCACGTGCCGATGACCGGCGAGATCGGCTGCGCGCTGGTGGTGAGCGAGGGGGCGGTGAGCGCCGGCGTGCGCCGCCTGGAAGTCCTCACCGGCCGCGCTGCGCTCGACCATGCCCGAAAACAGGCTCAGCAGATCGGCGAGGCCGCCCGCCTGTTGGGCGTCCCTGCCGATCACGTCGTCGAACAGGTCGGCAAGCTCACCGCTCAACTTCAGGAAGCTCAGAAGAAGCTGGAGGGCGCGCGCCGCGAGCTGGCTCGGCAGCGCTTCGGCGAGCAGATGGCGCAGGCGGAGCTACATAATGGCGCGCACGTGCTGGTGGCGCAGGTGCAGGCCGAGGGGCCTGAGCTGATGCGCGAGATGAGCGATTGGTATCGCCAGCGTTACCACAGCAGCGTGCTGGTGCTGGGCGCGGTCATCGGCGATAAACCGGCGCTGCTCGCCGCAGTGACGCCCGATCTGGCCAAGCGGGGCGTGGACGCCGGCCAGATCGTGCGTCAGCTCGCCCCGCTGATCGGCGGGACCGGCGGTGGCCGGCCCACCCTGGCCCAGGCTGGCGGCAAAGATGCCAATAACTTGCCGGCAGCACTGGACCAGGCGCGCCAGATCGTGCTCAGCCTGTTGGCGAACGAACGCGCGTGATGATCGGCCGCATCCTCACCCTCGACCCGGCCGATGATGTCGTCGGCGCAGCCGACCGCATCGCTTGGGCCAAAGCCAGCCACGTGATCGTGATCATGCCGGCGGAGGCGCGCTGGGCAGACCTAGACTTTGTACGCTTACGACGCGCCGCCGACGCGCAAGGGATCGCGCTGGCCATTGTGACGGCTGACAAGCAGCAGCAGATGATGGCGCGCGAGGCCGGCCTGCCCGCCTTCTCGACGGTGGCCGAAGCACAAGCGTGCGCTTGGGAGCGTGATGACGCGCCTACGCCGCTGCGCCGGCTGAGGCCGCCGCGCCGCTTTGTGCCGAACTCGCTGGCGCGTTTCTTCCCCAGGCGTCGCCCTTGGGCGCGGCTGCTCGCCGCGGCGCTGACGCTGACCACGCTCCTGATGGTGAGCAGCCTGGCTTTCATCGCCATCCACGAAGCGAAGATCACGCTCGCGGCATCCAGCCAGCGGATCGCCACCATCGTGCCGGTGCGCCTGGACACGAGCGCGCCTCGGGTGGACTTGAGGACGCGCACCATTCCCGCTGCGCGCCTGGATGTGGTCGTCGAAGGTCGCGCCAGCACCCCTGCCACCGGCCAGAGGAGCGTCCCCAGCGCCAAGGCGCGCGGCAGCGTCACGTTCTTCAACCTGCTCACCACGTCCTACGTCGTGCCGAGCAACACGGTCGTGCGCACCACCGCCACGAACGTGCCGGTTCGCTTCGTCACGCTGAATGACGTGGAAGTGCCCCCTGCGGGCCGCGCCAGCGTGGAGATCGAGGCCATCGAAGCTGGCCCGGCGGGCAACGTCAACCCCGGCCAGATCAACCGCGTGGAGGGTGTGCCGTCGCTGGCCGTCACCGTCATCAACGAAGCGCTCACCAGCGGCGGCGGCAACGTCATCCTGCCGGCGGTGACCGAGGCCGACTATCGCTGGCTGCGCGCCGAGCTTCAAAAACAGTTGCTCAAAGAAGCCGCAGCAAAAATGCAACAGCTTCCCGACGTGCGCAGCGAGGGATTGCTCGTCCTGCCCCAGACGCTCTTCATCGCCGACCGACAAGACGAGAGCTTTGATCGCTTCATCGGGGAACAAGCGGAGCGCGTGGCGCTGAACATGCGCTTGCAGGTGGCCGGCTTGGCCGTCTCGCCGCGCGACCTGGAGACGCTGGCCCGTGAGGCGCTGAGGCCCAAAGTGCCGCCGGGCTTTGACCTGCTGGCCGCCGAAGCGCGGCGCGGAGAGGTGGCCGAAGAAGGCACCGGCAGGGACGTCGTGCTGTTCGTAGAGGCGCGCGGGTTGGTCGGCGCGGCCATTGACGAGAACGCCGTCCGCCGGCTGGTGCGCGGCAAAACGCCGGCCGAGGCCCAAGCAGCCCTTCTACAGACCTTCTCGCTCAAGCGCAACCCGCGCATCGAAGCCGGTCCGGATTGGCTGATGGCGCTGGTCAACCGTTTGCCTATCCTGACCGTGCGTATTCAAACCCAAATAGAGCGCGAGTGATGGCCCGCGCGCTGGCTTTGGACATCGGCAATCGGCGCATCGGCGTGGCGGTGAGCGACCTCACCAAGCTGATCGCCCGCCCGCTTTGCGTGATCGACCGCGCGCGCGAGGACGCCCTGGCGCGTATTGTGGCGCTGGTGGCCGAACAAGGCGCTGACGAGGTGGTGGTCGGCCTGCCCTTGCATAGCGATGGCCGCCTGAGCGGCCAGGCGCAGCACGTTCAATCGTTCGCCGATGGCCTGCGTGCGCGGCTCAACATCCCTTTGCGCTTCGTGGACGAGCGCTACACCACCCAGGATGCTCAGGCGATCATTGCCGCTAACCAAGGCCGCCGGCGCGCGAAACTGCGCGATGACGCCATCGCTGCGGCGGTAATCTTGCAACGCTACTTGGACGCACAACGACCGTCGCAGGACGCGGATACGGCGCTTCCACTATGGTAGCCTTGTAAAGAGTCATGCGCAAGGCGCGCTTCTCACCGTTTCGGTTCGCCGTCTTCGTCGTCGCCCTGGCAGCGTTGGCTGCTGCCGGCTGGGTGTGGACCCAGCGCGTCCGCGGCGTGGACCTGGCCGGCGCGCAGCAGACGACCGACCTAGATCGATGGGTGATCGGCACCTATCTGGACTTGCTGCGCAGCAACGACCTGGCGAGGCCGGCGAGCGACGACCCAACCCCGCAGAGGTTCGTCGTCACCCCCGGCGAGTCGGTGGCCAACATCGCGCGCCGGCTACAGGCCCAGGGATTGATTCGAGATGCTGATCTGTTCCGCCTCTACGTGCGCTACAAGGGATTGGACGCCACGCTGAACGCCGGCGCGTTCACCCTGCGCCCGAACATGAACATCGAGCAGATCGCGGCCGCCCTGCAGCGCGGCACGGGCCGGGAGGTGCAGGTGACGATCCCGGAGGGCCGGCGGCGCGAGGAGGTCGCCCAACTGCTAGAGGAACAGCTCGGCGTCAGCGCCAACGAGTTCATCCGCCTCACCAGCCGGGCGCGCGCCTACCGTTACCCCTTTCTCCAAGGGCTGCCCAGCGATGCCTCGCTGGAGGGCTATCTCTTCCCCGACACTTACCGGTTGCCGGAGAATCCCACTGCCCAGGACGTCGTCTTGCGCATGTTAGACACCTTTCAGGCCAAGGCTGCGCCGCTGCTGGAGGGCGCGCGCGCCGAGGGCCGCAACCCCCACCAGCTGTTGACGTTGGCCTCGATTGTCGAACGCGAGGCGGTGCTCCCGCAAGAGCGCCCGCTGATCGCCAGCGTGTACTTCAACCGCCTGCGCGTCGGTCAAGCGCTGCAGGCCGACCCCACGACGCAATATGCCCTGGGTTATCAGCCTGATCAGAAGACCTGGTGGAAGAAAGGGCTAACGCTGGACGATTTGAAGTTCGTAGATCCCGGTGGCTACAACACCTACGTCAACCCCGGCCTACCGCCAGGGCCGATCGCCAGCCCTGGGCTGTCCTCCATCCAGGCGGTGCTTCAGCCGGCCCAGACGAATTACTTCTACTTCGTCGCCTCGTGCAATGGCGACGGCTCACACCAGTTCTCGGTGACCTTTGAAGAACATCTGCGCAAGCTGTGCCGCTGATGGCAGGCAAAGAGGGCAGTGCAATGAAGTGCGCGCTCGCCGGCCCATCCGCAGGCTGGCAGCCTGCGAGAGGATCGCGCATGTCTCTCAGATACACGCTCAGCGCCTTTTGCTTCTTTGCCTTCATGATCGCCTCCTCACTCACACCACAGAGTTGGAGTGGTGATCAGCCCTGCCATTGATGAATCACTCCCCACAGCGCGAGATGTGCTATAATGTATATATCGTCGTAGCGAACGCGGGTTTGTCAGGTTAGTCGAAGAGCCGATCCAAGCAGTATTGCCTCCTCAGTTGAGTGCCCCTGTTCGGTCGTGTTGCTTGAGATGCTGCGCCCCCTTTCGCCGGCGAAATACGAGCGCGCTGCGCGCTGATTCGCAGCAATACGATCAAACAGGAGGATCAGATGAACACCAAACTGTACGTTGGCAATTTGCCTTTTGAGACGTCCGAGCACGCCTTGCGCACCCTTTTTGCCCAAGCCGGCAACATTGTGTCGGTCACCATCCCGCTCGACCGCATGAGCAACCGCCCGCGCGGCTTTGCTTTTGTCGAGATGGGTTCTTCCGATGAGGCGCGCAAGGCGATCCAGATGTTCAACGGCCGCGACTTTGAGGGGCGGACAATGAACGTGAGCGAGGCGCGCCCGCCTGAGCAGCGCAGCAGCTTCGGCGGCAATCGCAACAGCTTTGGTCGCGAGCGCCGCAGCCGAGGCAACGACCGGCGCTACTAGGCCGAGCCTTTGCAGATGCAAACAGCCCCAAGCGATCACGTTTGGGGCTGTTGTCTTTTACCGGCTGCCCAATCGCACGCGCACCAATAGCACGGGCACGTTGGCATGGCGGATGACCTTGTCCGCGATGCTCCCCATCAACAGGCGTTGGAGGCCGCTGCGCCCGTGTGTGGTCATGGCGATGAGGTCGCTTTGGCTGGCTTGTGCCATCTCCAGGATCACATCGGCCGGCGCGCCGAACTGCACCAGCACCTCACATTTGCCAACGCCCGCCGCGGTGAACTCCTCTGCGACGCTGCTCAACTGGTCCTGCGCCGCTGCCTTGGCCTCCGCCATCCGACGGGATAACTCAGTGCGCATGGACTCGATCCACGCCTGTCGTTCTGAGGATGGCGCGTCGGGTGCCCAGCGCGGCACTTCGCCGAGCGAGGCCGCCCCGCCGAACGTGAGCGTCCAATATGCCTCGCCAGGATCTATCTCTGGCTCAGGCACCGCTTGGAGCAACAGCACTTCAGCGTGGTTGCACGCAGCCAACGCCTTCACATAGGGCAGCACAGCACGCGAGAAGTCTGAGCCATCCAGCGGAACCAGGATGCGACGATAGGCACAGGCATCTGCCATCTTGGCCTCGGCCTTGGCCCGCACCAGCAAGACCGGTACGTTGGCATGTTGCACCATTTGGCTGGCGATGCTGCCCAGCAAGAAGCGGTTCAGCCCGCCACGCCCGTGGGTGGACATTGCGATTAGGTCAGCGGCCTCCTCAGCGGCTGCGTCCAAGATGCCCTCGACCACCGGCCCGCTGCCCAAGCGCGCCTTGGCGCGCAAGCCCGCAGCGGCCAGCTCGGCCACAACAGCCTCCAATTGGCCGCGTGCGCTGGCTTCATACATTGAGAGATCGTCAGGCAGGACGGGAGGCAAAGAGGCCACCGTCTGTTCCACCGTCTGGGCGATGACGGCCGGCGTGACCACCCGCACGCCGATCTCCGGGATGATGCGAAGTAAAACGACCTCACTCCCACAACATGCCGCAAGCGCGCGCACATGAGGGAGCACACTGTTCGACAACGCTGAACCGTCTAACGGCACGAGGATTTTCTTGAACATCTGGCTTTGACCTCCTACCGTTAGTGTAGTGGAGATATGGCCAATTGGCTACAGCGAAGCGGCCAGCTATGCGCTCGCCAGACGGTCAGTCCAGGGGAGGATCGATAGTGACCCCTACGGGATTCGAACCCGTGTTTAAGCCTTGAGAGGGCTTTGTCCTAACCGCTAGACGAAGGGGCCTTGCCCGCCAATATTATCACGTTTTTCAGCTTCAATTCTCTGAGCGATTGCGCTGGCCGTGCAGCCAGCACAGCCCTGACATGGCACGCGCGTTATTATCACTTGTCTAGCAGAGAGGTCAGACATGGGCATTCGGGTTACACCAACACAAATCAAGGATGTGCTCATCATCGAGCCAGAAGTGTTCCGCGATGCGCGCGGCTTCTTCATGGAGAGCTACAACAAGCGCGTCTTCCAGGCCCACGGCATCCCCTATGAATTCGTGCAGGATAACCACTCGCGCTCAGGGCATCGAGTACTGCGTGGCCTACACTACCAAGATATGCGCGCCCCACAGACCAAGCTGGTGCGCTGCACGCTGGGTCAAGTGTGGGATGTAGCTGTGGACTTGCGGGTGGGTTCGCCCACATTTGGCCGGTGGGTGGGTGTTGAACTCTCCGCCGAGAATGCGCGCCAATTGCTTGTGCCGATCGGCTTTGGCCATGGCTTTATCGTCTTATCTGAGGTCGCCGAAGTCCAATACAAATGTGACGCATACTATGAGCCGGCTGCGGAGGGCGTCATCCTCTGGAATGACCCAGACATCGGCATCGCCTGGCCACTGCCCGACCCGATCTTGTCATCCCGCGACCAGGGCGGGATATCACTTAAGCAGTATCTGCAGGAGCCCAGATTTACGCTGAGCAGGGAGGGAAGGTGACGGGCATCGCTCTGTGGAAAGACCAGGGATCGGCCTACTTGCCCTGAGCGTTGCTATCGTTCACAGGGGGAGGATGAACGATGCGGGGAACCGTCAAGCGCATTCAGCCGATCTCCTGGCTAGATAATTATATGCCGGTAGCTGAAGGGTAGGGAGAGGGGGTGCATTCACGGCTTGGGGCAATGCCCCCTTCTTTTCCCCCGCACGCGGGGGAAGGTTTCCACATAGAGCGCCGCGCTTCTAGGTTGCCCCCATTGGTGAACGCACCCGGGAGAGGGTGCATTCACGGGCAGGGGCAATGATGCCGCTCCCCAAGAAGCGCTGCGGGTGGCACAGGCGGCCGTGTCCACTGACTTCATCATACTCAGCATAAGCGCACCCCTCTAATCAAGCGCTGGGT